>DVED01000184.1 GCA_015295945.1 Oscillatoriales cyanobacterium M59_W2019_021
ACTTAGGCAACTGATAGACGATCTGATAGAATCTGAGAATAAAAAGCCGTCCTCCGCTGCGCTAAAGGACGGGGCTTGAAATCCTTTATTTTCGGTCACTTTTCTTCCCTCCATTGGGCTGGAAACGGGATGAAGACCGATACCAACAATGCCCAAACCTTTGGGTGAGGGAACCGATGAAATCGACTTCAAACCCCAACCTGTTGAGAATCTGCGCGTTTTTTAGGTGTTACTACGCCCGTTCCTATCCTACTGAGACAGTCAAAGTAGCGGGTTGCCCCAAATTTCCCTGGAAAACGATGCCGCGATCGTTCGCGTGTAAGTGGCGTAAAATTTGATAAATCGACTCGATTTTCTCCGGTTGTCCGACTTTCTGTGCTAATTCGGTTAAAGACACGGGTGCGGCTTCCCCTCGTAACACTGCCATCACCTTCGTTTGCAACTCCAAAATGGCGGCGGCTGCCTTTTTCCCCGCTTCCACGCCGGGTTGGTGGTAGGCATTGATATTCACCAGACTGGCGTACAGTCCCACCGCTCGTTCGTACAGGGCAATCAACGCACCAACGATGCGGGGATCGACTTGGGGAACGGTGACGGTAATGGAATCGCGCTGATTTTCGTAGAGGGCTTGGCGAGTGCCTTGCAAAAATCCGGAGAGGTAGTCGCCACTGGTGACGCCGGGATCGATTTCGGGGGACGTTCCCGATCGATCTTGGAGGACTTCGATAAAGGTGACGAAGAAGTTGGGAACCCCTTCTCGTAATTGCTGGACGTAAGCGTGCTGATCTGTAGACCCTTTGTTTCCGTAAACGGCAATGCCTTGATGCACTGTGTTGCCATCCAGGTCTTTTTCCTTACCTAGGGATTCCATCACCAACTGTTGCAAGTATCGGCTAAATAGCAACAAGCTGTCTTTGTAGGGCAACACAACCATATCTTTGTCCCCTTTGCCGTTGCCTGCATAGTACCATGCCAGGGCGAGAAGGGCAGCGGGGTTATCTTTCACCTCCCGAACTCGGGTGGCGGCGTCCATTTCTTTCGCTCCGGCGAGCATGGCTCGAATATCGATGCCTTGGAGTGCGGCGGCAAGCAACCCAACGGCGGAGAGTTCCGAGGTTCGCCCCCCCACCCAGTCTGCCATGGGAAAGGTGGTCAGCCAGCCTTCGGCTTTGGCGAGTTTGTCGAGTTTGCTATCGACTCCGGTGATGGCAACGGCTTGTTTGGCAAAGTCTAACTGACGGCTGGCAAAGACTTTCTGTACCTCAATCATGCCGTTGCGGGTTTCTGGGGTTCCTCCCGATTTGGAGATGACGAAGACGAGGGTGGTGGCGAGGCGATTCTCAAGTTGGGAGAGGGTGCGATCGATCCCTGCCGGATCGCTATTGTCGATAAAATGAATATTCAGGGGGGGACGATCTGGGGCGAGGGCTTCGGCAACGAACTGCGGACCGAGTGCCGACCCGCCGATGCCGATGGAGAGAATATCGGTAAAGCGCTGTCCTTGTGGCGGGTGGACGGTACCGATGCGAACTTTTTGGACGAATTCTTCGATGCGATCAATCGTGGTTTCGATCTCGGATTTGATTTCCGGATGGGGAGCGAGATTGGGATCGCGCAGCCAGTAGTGACCCACCATCCGCCCTTCGTCGGGATTGGCAATCGCTCCTGTTTCTAAGGCTGCCATATCCCGAAAGGCTTTCTCGAATTTCGGTTTCAGGGTTTCGACAAAGGCATCGTCGAAGCGCATTCGGCTCACATCGAGATACAATCCCAAATCTTCGTGATAGTACAGCCAATCTTGATATCGTTGCCAAAGTGCCGCAGCATCCATAACCAGAATCTCCCAGGAGGTTTTACCATCGTTTCCATTTTAAGGGTCGATCGCTCTCGATTTTGTCATCAGTCATTCATTGGTCATTTGGGGTTTGGGGTTTGTAATTGCTAGTTGCTAGTCGCTAGTTGCTAGTTGCTTTCTTCTTCCCCTGCCTCCCCTTGCTTTCTATCTGCTGTAAACTGTTCGCTAGCACGGGACGGGGGCTGAAACGTTGAAAAAGTGGCAGAGTGGGCATTTTTGGGCGGTTGTGGGGGCGATCGCCCTCGGAGCGCTGTTACGCCTCTCTCAACTCGATTCTAAGCCTCTGTGGACTGATGAAATTTTAACGGCACTATTTAGTTTGGGACGGCAAACGGGAGATTTGCCGTTGGATGTGGTGTTTTCGGCAGAGGCTTTGAAATTGCCGTTTTCGCTGCATCCTGCTACTTGTCCCCAAATCGCTCAAACCGTCGTTACGGAGTCTACCCACCCACCGCTATTTTTCTGTTTGATGCACTCGTGGTTGGGTTGGGTGAGTGGATTTGCGGATTCGCTAGCGTGGCAGTTGCGATCGCTCCCGGCATTATTCGGCGTGGCGGCGATCCCGGCAGCGTACCTCCTCAATCGCATCGCTTTTTCCCCTACTGCGGGACTGGCGGCAGCATTGTTGATGGCAGTTTCGCCCTTTTGCGTCTATCTTTCCCAAGAAGCGCGACACTACACGCTGCCTTTATTGCTGATTACCTTAGCTTTGTGCGGATTAGTTCAAATTCAAAAAGATGGGTTCGATCGACAGCAAGTCCGTCCCCTCGTTTGGCTGGGTTGGATACTGGCAAATGCGATCGGCTTATACGTTCACTACTTTTTTATTCTCGCGTATGTCGCCCAAGTAGCGACACTGTTAACCCTGCAAATTTTAATCGCAATCCGAAAGCAAAAATCTACCTTAAATTTTCATCCTTCACTCGGGTTAACGATCGCCCCTTTCCTCCTCTTTTCACCTTGGATTCCCACACTACTCCAACATTTCAATCGTCCGGAAACCGATTGGTTCAAACCCTTTGAACCTAGTTGGACGGATGGTTTTGCGCCCCTTTATCAAACCCTCGCCAGTTGGGTTTTAATGGCGATCGCCCTGCCCGTAGAAAGTCAGCCGCTTTGGATAGCCATTCCGGCTGGGTTGTTGATGTTAGGATTTCTCGTTTGGCTGGGACGACACTTGTGGCAAGGGACGCGGCAATTATTGAAAATGCTGGATACTCGAGATTCAACGTTAGTCATATTGGGGTTTACGCTTTGGGTGCTTCTCGAGATATTGGTGATGGTTTACCTGTTAGGAAAAGATATTACCGCCGCCCCCCGCTACCACTTTATTTACTATCCCGGCGTTTGCGCGTTACTCGCGGCTAGTTTGAGTCTAAGTAAAATGAGTGGGGAAACCGAAACTGGAAGTCTCCCAACTTTGCGCTTCAAAATTTCTAGAGTTCCGTTGGCGATCGCCCTTGCCGTTGGCTGTCTGAGTTCGATTTTAGTCGTGCAAAATTGGGTGTTTCAAAAACCCTATTATCCAGAACGAGTCGCTCGAGATTTCACCTTCGATCGGGCGTTACCTTTAGCGATCGTCACGGGATACGAAAACGTGCAAGAAGTTGCTCTGGGTTTGAGTTTTGACTGGGAAGTTCTCAAAAGTCGAGAGGATGCTAACTTTGCTTTTTTAACTCGACAATTGGGGTACGATCGCTTTTGGCAAAATTTATCTCAAATTCAAACTTTACCCTCACCACCGATCAATTTATGGATCGTCGCACCGGGATTGCGACAAGCTGAATATCCCCCCGAACTGGCAATTTCCACACCCGCAAAACCCGCCATTTGTACTCGAGATAGCGATCGCTACCGCCGCATCGGCATTCCCTATCAACTCTATCGCTGTTCCTCAAATCAAAATCCCTCTCCCCAAAGGGAAAAGGGACTGAAAAATTAGCGCTCTTTCTTCAAAGTTGAAGGAGATGCAAAAACTACGAATTTCGACCGAACAGTGCCAGCAACGTCCCCACAGAACCGAATTTGAGCAATTCTAGCGCCCAATACCCCAGGTGCATGGAAATCATTCCTTCTGGCATTCCGATCGCCGGATCGAAGAGGTTCAGTTGCAATCCCAAAGCACTGAGATGAGGAGTCATTAAATAGGTATCGATCAGGGCAATCGCGAGTAACAAGGCTGCCAACCCAATCTCAAAAAGCTTCTGAGTTTCGCCCCATCGACGATTTCGCTCGATCGCCAAAACACCCGTCAACACGATACCCGCTAACATCAATTCGCAATGGTTAAACCATCCAAAGGTTAAGTAACCCGCAGAAGCAAACCCCGGTTGAGTCATCATTCCGGCTGCCCACAAACTGGGAACCACTACCATATCTAAGACGAGGCTGCCGCCCAACCAAAGCGCGAGAGTGCAAGTTAGGATGGTTTGCCAAGCGGATCGTTCGATCTTCAAACTAGAAAAAGCGGTCATGACTAATAATTTCCGGTATTGCTCTCTTCTTCCCCTAGCTTAGCGAATAAAGGAGGTCGGAAATATAAAGTATTTTTGCAATATTTTTCCCAGGAAAAATTGATAAGATTAATATAGATAAAATAAGGTTTACGTTGTTTTACGGCGATACTCCTCTGTAGTCGCTTCGCGATCGAGTGTGAAAGGGTTGTAGAGACCCCAAAATGACACACCGGCAAAGCCCAGCTCTCTCGGGTGTAAGTTCCTTGTGCGGATTTTTGCAAATTCCGCTAGCTCTGGAAAAGCGCCCGATGAAGACTCTTTCAATTGATCGGTCAAGGTTTTGGCGTTTGCCTTTCTCCTCACGCTTCTGGCAACGGCTCTAACTCTAAGCCCAATCTCGATACGTTTCTTTTTAAAAAAAATTGAAAAGATTTTTTAAATTGTGTGAACTCAACTGAGGAATTTACCTTGCTTCAGGTAGGATGATCCCCAATGGGCAGTAATCAAAGTAAAAGGTTTTCGCCATAAACCCAGATCCTGGATTTTTAGGATGACGAAAACCCAAACTCCTGCCTAGTCGCTTGCTTGAAACACTCCCCTACTTTGTCTTTGCTCCGGTAGGGGTTTCTTTGTACAGAGAGTTTAATATGCCCCCCTAGAAAAGGGCAAGGTAGAAAAGGCAAATTCGCTTGAAATTCACCTGAAGTTCACTGAAATCTACCTTGTTTGAAGTCTTTTTAAAGATTTAAGTTTTAGCCCGAAAACTTCTTGACAAAATTATTGAGTTGAGATAAAAAATCTAGGCGTCGATCGTGGGTGAAAAGTTAATGCTTTTTGGCGTTATCCAGAGGGTTTCAGTATGGGCTGAAATGACGATTTCATAAGCGATTTGAGCTGATCGGTATATACATTTGTCAAGATGGAGGGGGTGAAGTCTTTCGTTTAACACTTAAATATAGTGCCTCATCGCTAAGTTGCTGAACTTGTCAATCCCGTTCTTGATCGTCCTTGAAATCGGGTAGGCGGCAAGGGCGAGACGCCTTACCCACTCGGGTTCGCTCGCGAGCGAGTTCTCAATTCCATAGAATCTTTAACTTATATGGGATCGATCTTTACGGTTTCTTTGACTAACCCTGTGGGGGGTTGCAGACACTAGAAGTAAAGCTGAACTTGCACCCAAGTGTTAACCCCCCAAAAGCCGCTAGGCTTTCGGGGGGCTTTTTTATGACGGCGAGCAATTGCCGTTCTGGGAGAAAACGGACGCTAAATCACCATTCCATCGGGAATAACGGCATTTTTCAAGATCACCACGATGCTACTGCGAATGTAAAAACCCAAATTTTCCCGATCGGCTTCTTCAATCCCCTCTTTATTCAAGATTTTCACATCTCGACCGATATGAGCATTTTTATCGACAATCGCCCGACGAATGGTTGTATTTTGACCGATTCCCATGGGAATTTGGCTCTCAGTTCCCGATTCTGAGTTGCCTTCTCCAAAGGATTCGTAGGAGTCCGCCCCCATAATCAAACTATCTTCGATAACGCAACCCGCTTGGACGCGAGAGCGAATTCCCAACACCGATCGATCGATCCGACATTCCTTAAGAATGCACCCATCGCCAATCATCGACTCCGTTACCCGACAATCGAGAAGCTTCGTCGGCGGCAAATACCGGGGACGAGTGTAAATTGGGGCATTTTTCTCGTAGAAGCTAAAGGGCGGCTTCGGTTGCTTCGTCAATGCCAAATTCGCATTGTAGAACGCCTCGATCGTTCCGATATCTTCCCAATACCCATTAAATAGGTAAGCTTGAACGTTGTGGTCTCCAGCAGCGTTGGGAATGATTTCCTTTCCGAAGTCGGTCTGCTCCGGTGACTCTTTCAACAGCTTAATCAGAACGTCCTTTTTAAAGACGTAAATGCCCATCGAGGCAATGTACGGACTTTCTTGCGCTTCTTGAGGAGACAATCCCAATACGGTCGTGTCCACCCGCATGGCTTTGAGGGCATCGCCTTTCGGTTTTTCCGAAAAATCGATCACCCGACCCGCATCATCGATTTTCATCAACCCAAAATCTGAGGCACGTTTCTCATCAATGGGAACCACAGATAGGGTGATATCGGCATTGGTGTCCCGGTGGCGACACACGAAATCGCTATAATCCATCCGATATAGGTGATCGCCAGATAGAATCAGATATTCGTCCACATCCCACTCTTCGAGCATCCACAGATACTGGCGCACGGCATCCGCCGTTCCCTGGAACCATCCGGGATTATCCTGGGTTTGCTGGGCTGCTAGAATTTCCACAAAGCCTTCAGTAAAGCCAGAAAAATTGTAAGTCCGGGTGATGTGACGGTTGAGCGACGCAGAATTAAACTGCGTCAGGATGTACATCTTGTGGATTCCGGAGTTGATGGAGTTGCTAACCGGAATATCGATTAAGCGATACTTCCCAGCTAAAGGAACCGCAGGTTTGGCTCTGAGTTTAGTTAGGGGATACAGGCGGGTACCCGCGCCACCGCCGAGTATAATGCTGAGAACTCTTTTCACCGGAACACCTCTTGACTGCTGACGTGACAGACTTTCCAGTCTTAGTGTCCAATTGTCTGGGTTTCTTGGCAAGAGGATCGGGAAAAATTGGGTAATCGGTTGTCGGATCTCAGTCGTCAGTCACAGAGGCAAACGGGGAAGTCCAGAGGTTGTTATGTTACCCCGCATACTCAAACCCCAAACTCCAAACTCCAAACCCCAAACTCCTACATCCAATGTGGACTGCTGTTTCGATCGTGAATATCGCCATTGCCTTGTTCGGTTTTTATGTGGCGTGGAACGTTTGGCAAATCGGACGAGTCTTAGCTCGGGTTGCCGATCTGTTGTTGGAAGTCGAGCGCAGTACCGATCGGGTGTTGCAAGGCGCTCCCCCGCCGATTCTCACCGGACAGGTGGGGACTCGCCAACTGCGCTACCGCTACCAATTGCTAGTATGCTACCTCGCCCGATTGCATCAAATTTTGGCATTGCTCAATTGGGGAAAACGAGCTTGGCAGCGTCGGGGTGGGCGGCAAATTGCATCGAGGCGTCGCTTGGCAGTGCGTCGGCGATCGATCGAATAACGGTTGTTATTGGTCATTGCGATCCCAATTCCCAACCCAAATCCCCAATTACCGATTACCCATTACCGATTACCTGTTTGGACATACAATAAAGTCCAAATGCAATCCGGTTTCAGGATTGGTAACTGCGATGACAGAACCCGGTCTATCTCCTATAGTGAGTTCATGCGTTCTCCCCTCGAATCAGCGCCTATGAGCGGCGATCGTCCGCCGGATCGGAGTTCCCACGGGGCATCTTCCGTCCCTTCTCGGTGGGAAAGGTTGCCGTTTGCGGCAGTTTCCGACCCGGTGCAGTTGGATAATATCAAAGCGCACCTCGATCTGGTGTTGCTGGCACTCGAAACCCTGGCGGGGATCGGCTCGGATGCCATTTTACAGGCGGCAGCCCAGCTGAAAGTGAAAACGGCGATCGCCGATCGGGTGACGCTGTGGCGCCTGCGGCAGTCGAGTCCCCTGCGGAACAGTTCTGGCGGTCGGAAAAAACTGGACGTGGAGGAAGCGCGATCGCTGGTGTTGATTATCTGCCATCTCGCCCAACAACACCAAGAACTGATTCGTCGCGCCGTTGCCCTGCTCGAACAACTGACCGAGCAGAATCGACCGCCCCACCACGCGGCGTTATTGGGAGACTATTTGGATGCGTTTGCCAATGCTTACCAAGAGCGGATGAACGATGGAGACAGTACCCCTGTCGAGGAGCTAGAGCATCTGGCTCTGAAACTCGCGATCGACTTGTTATTTTACAGTGGACCGGGGGGATCTCGCCGCCTGTGGCTAGCGCTCTTGGATCGATCGACCAATCGTTAAGGGTTAATCGTTAAAGGTTAATAGTTAATCGTTTAACCACTAACCACTAACCACTAACCACTAACCACTAACAAAGTCCGTCCATGTCCAATCCTCTGAGTTTTTTAAACGGGTCGCTGCATCTGCGGTACACGCCACCGACTTGTACTCTAGAAGTGACCGCCAAGCGATCGCCCCTGTCTCGGTGGACGAACCAACCGACGCTGAAAGATCTGCGGTTCTCTCTGAGTTTTGACGATCCGCGATTGCCTCCGGAAAAACGAATTGTCGTCAGCGGCGATCGGGTGTTGCTCGATCTGCTGTATCGCGCCGTAACTGATTACGTACAGAATTTTCTCCAGCAATCGTCCCATTGGCTTAACGAGCGATTTCTCCCCGTCCCGACGCTCGATCGCCCCTCGGAAGTGGCAACTGCACCCCATTCTCCCGCTTGGCGGCAGTCGGAAGGCGGGGTGACGTACCTCCAGGAAACCGCTAACGGACAACCGGGAAGTATTTACCTCAAACCTAGAGGGTTGGTGACCCACGATTTGATTCTCGGACCTCTGGCAACGGTAGAATCGGGACCGTCGATCGCGCTAGGTGCCATTCAACTGTTCGATCTGGCTGCCGCACTGGACGAGTACGCCAACGAAGCGATGGCATTGCCCCCCCTGGAGATCGATCGTCCCCAAACGCGCCCGGTGGTTTGGGCGGGTGCGGGTGCGGCGGCAGCCCTGCTGGTGGTGGGTTTGGCGAGTACCTTCTGGCGATTGTACGGTACGACGGGAACGACGACTGCTTCTGCCCCTGTAGTGGAAAGCACCGATACCCAGAAGACGCAACCGCCGCCTTTGGCTCCCGTTCCCGCCCCCAACCCCGGACCGCCGCCACCGCTGAGCGCCCGCCAATCCACCCCCACGCCAACCTCCACGCCGACTCCCACCCCCCAAGCCTCGGCAACGCCGAAAACTCCCGAACCCAAGCTGGAAGCGCCCCAGGAAGTCAATCCTACACCGATTCCCATTCCTTCGGACGCGCCGACGGCACAGACCGGTTCCCAGGCAGAATCGGGACGAACGCCACTGATGATTCCCGGCGGAGATGCTCCGCCATCGGGAAGTCCGTCTCTATCTGCGCCCTCGCAGTCGTCGCCGCCCGTTCTCGCACCGATCGAGGTTGCCCCTGAACCGCCGCCGTTCCGTCCCCCAGTCACCGCACCGGAAGCCGATGCCGGATTGCCACCGACGTTACCGACACTGCCCCCCACGGGCGATCAATCAAATCCCAAGGGTGGAGTGCCGCAAACACAAGGAGACGAATGGGCGACGGCAGGCGCGAATTCTCGGTTACAAGGTTCGGGAGATCTCAATTTGCTGGAGGAGGAAGCTCAAGCACCGCCTAGCGCGTTTGACGTGACCCCCCAAGTGCGGGACGTGAAAACCTATTTCCAAGACCGCTGGCAACCCCCAGAAGGGCTGACGCTGACGCTAGAATATACCCTGGTTCTCAACGAGGACGGATCGCTCCAGGAGGCGATTCCGCTGGGGCACACGGCGGAACACTATCTCGATCGCACGGGAATTCCCCTGCCCGGAGCGATGATCGCGTCTCCCAATGCCTCGGGAGAACAACCTCGCATTCGTTTGGTTCTCAAAGCCGATGGTGAGGTGAAGACCTTTCTGGAACGGTGATGGATTCCTAAGAGAATTGAAGAGAAGTAATAAGTAATAAGTAATAAGTCTTGTCAACTTTTGGCAGTATGGGTTATACAGTCAGTCTAAATTAAATCTGAATATCGGTAGGGGTAGCGCCCCTGTGCCTACCCCTACTGCCAGGACAACCACTTGGAGATAGGAATTTTGGTAATGCAAAAGGGAGAGGGTTTCAGTCTCTCCCTGTCGATGGAATGCAGTTTTTGCATGTATTAGCTAAAATCCTTTTCTAGAAAGGCTTTCCGAAATTTCAACTCGATCGAAAAAGCGGGAAAATCCCATCGACGCACCTCCCCATTCAACAGTTGTAGGGGCGGGTTTAGCTAGACGTTTGGGTAATGACCCGAATTTAACTCCAAAACCCGCCCCTACAGGATCTGGGATTTTGAAGTGCGTAACTCCAACTGAGTTTAAACTACCTAGAAAGAGGGGTTTCTTCCTTATCTTTGGAGAATAATCATTTCGGAGCCGACAACGGGAGAACGAGCGACGATCGCCCCTTTTCGATCGAGAATTTCTAAGGTTTGGAAATCGAAGTCTTTCGCTTGTTTCATCCAGCTTTTTGCTAATTGATTCTGTTTTGAGTTGGGCAAATCAAACCAAAGATCGGCAACTCGAATCTGTAAAAGACTGTCTGCAAAGTTCGCATTGAGAGAGTCGATGGACGGATCTTCAACGTACTTCTGCGCCATCTGCGCCACTTGAGTTTGGATGGCGGCGATGAAACGCTGTTCGGGTGTTGGTTTTGCTGGAAGTGTGGGTGCGGGGGCAGCCTCTTTCGATGTCGGTGCGGATGTAGGGGTGGGGGGAAGGCTCGGTTCGACTTGGGCGGGAGGCGTTTCGATCGCCACCGGGACTTCCGCCAGCGACGAATCATCTTCCTCTGGCGTGACTTCGTTGGCAGGTTCGGGCGTGATGACGACAACTTCGGGTGTTTCTGCCTCGGCAGTTTCTTCGGTCAGCGGAGTGGGTGCGATAACAACCCTCTCTAAAGACGTTTTTCCATCTTCCGAGTTCGAGGGAGCAATCGCGATCGCTTGGGGCGTTTCGCTGTCTTCGGCATCAGAAGAAGGAATGACGATAATTTGAGGCGTTTCGCTCTCCCCAGAATCCGAAGAGGGGACGACGACCACTTGAGGGGCTTTAGGAGTTTCTGAAGTGGGAGCAGGAGTAACGACAACTTGCGGGGTTGCGGTGGGGATGGGGACTTCAGGAGCAGGTGCCGTCGGTGCGGGTGCGGCAGCTTGGGGCGTTTGGGGTTGAACCGGAGTCGTTTGTGCGGGAGGGTTTGCCTGGGGATCGATCGGCAGAGGAGAGACGTGAGGGAAGGGAAAGAGCAATAATTTAACGAGGATCGCAATGAAAGCGGCGGCGATCGCAAATGTAATCAGCGAAACTTTCAAAGAAACGCGATCGAAAACTCGTTCTAGCAGCGAGGGTTTGGTCTCCGGCTGTGGGACAACTGAAACGGGAGATGTAACCGGCTTCATCGGAGGAGCCGGCTCGGAAACGGCATCGACAGCTACTTCCGTCACGGTTGGCGTGGGAATTGCGGGAGATTCTACAGGAGGAACCGCCGCAACGGGTTGCAATCGCTCCGCCAACCCCGCTAATGCTTGGACTTCGGAATCCGAAACCGTCATTTGCGGTTGGGACTCCAAGCTCTCGACGACCCCTTGCAATACGGCGATCGTACTTTGCAGCCGTTGCAGCGTCTCCATTCTGGATTCTACTTTGGGATTTTCAGGGACTTCTGCTGACATGAACTTTTCTCCGGTGTTTTGTTATTGGTTATTGGTTATTTGGGGTTTGGGGTTGGGGATTTGTCATTTGTTAGTGGTTAGTTGTTCTCTCCCCCTGCTTCCCCTGCTCCCCCTGCTCTCTTCTGCCTTTCCTCCCGAACTCCTTAAGATCCTCTCCTAAGCGATCGATCGCTCGAATCTCTCCTTCACAATTTGTATAAATTTCGTATAAATTTCTGCCATTCTCGGGGGAAGTGGTTAAAGTAGGGGCTAAACGAGTCGATCGCCATCAGGAAAGGTAAACCATACCATGACTCTCCCTTCTCGTTCCTCAGTCCCTTGGCATAAAAAAGAGAATAACCAACTCGCCACTCCCGCACGCTCTCCCTCTCCCTGGCTTAAAGTGGGCGTGGGTGCGGCATTTGTGGTGACGCTGGCGGGTGCGTATTTCGCCGTTTTGTCTAAGCTAGAACCCCGTGCCAGCACTCCGGAAGCAAAAGCATCGGTTGTTTCCCCTCCTGCGGTTTCTCCCCCGTCTAACAATAACGATTTACCTGCGGTGTCGTCGGTTTCTTCCGCTGGCGAGAACCTGCAAGCGGCGACCCCCTGTCAGGGCGATGTCAATGCCCGAGACGATCGCGGTTTGACCCCTCTTGCCCGTGCCATTGAGGCGGGCGATACCGCTTCAGCCCTTCGCATTGTCGATTGCGGTGCCGATCTCAACGCTCGAGACGAGCGAGGAAATGCGCCCTTGTCTCGAGCGATCGATCTCGGATATCTTGATGTTGCCGAACGCTTAATCGATCGCGGCGCAGATCTCAACGTCCGGGATAACCGAGGTTTAACGCCTCTGGCAATAGCAATCGATCTCGACTACCCTGACATCGCCCAACGCATCATCGATCGCGGTGCGGATCTCAACGCCCGAGACGATCGCGGTTTGACCCCCCTCTCCCAAGCCATCGAACTCGGAGAGACCGATCTGGCGTTGCGCCTGATCGATCGCGGTGCCGATGTTAACGCCCGAGACGATCGAGGCACGACCCCCTTACAACTGGCTCGCTCCCGAGGCTATTCTGATGTCGTAGAACGCCTGAAAAGTCGCGGAGCGGCGGAATAAGTAATAAGTAATAAGTAATAAGTGGTTTCTTCCCAATTACCCATAACCCATTACCCAATTACCCAAACTTCAACGCTTCGCCCCGTACTTCCAAATTCAATTGTCCCCGATCGAAGGCAACTCGACCGCCGACGATGGTCACGACGGGCCACCCCGTCAGGCTCCAGCCTTCAAAGGGACTCCAACCGCACTTAGTGGACAAATTCTCGGCGAGGACGGGGCGATAATTTTCCAGATCCACTAATACTAAATCCGCGTCGTATCCAGGAGCGATCGCCCCTTTGTTGGGAATGCGATACGCTTTAGCAGGAGCCGTAGACATCCAGTTAGCTACTTGCGCCACCGTACACCGTCCTTGTGCTGCTTGGGTCAGCATCAACGGCAGGGAGGTTTCCACCCCCGGCATTCCCGAGGGGGTATCGGGGTAATCCTTGGCTTTTTCTTCCAGGGTATGGGGGGCGTGATCGGTGGCGATGAAGTCGAGAACCCCATCGAGTAAGGCTTGCCAGAGAATTTCGTTATCTCGGGGCGATCGTAAGGGAGGGTTCATCTGGGCTTTGGAACCCAAGGTAGCATAGGCTTCGGTATTGAGTAGCAAATGTTGGGGCGTCACTTCTGCCGTCACCCAAGCGGGTTTGTCGCGACGCAATAATTCGGCTTCTTCGGCAGTAGACAGGTGGAGAATGTGGAGGCGGCGTTGGTATTTTTTCGACAAACTCAGCGCTTTTTGAGTGGCGAGTAACGCCGCTTGACTGTCCTGAATTTGGGAGTGAATTGCCGGATCTTTGATTCCGGCAAATTGCGATCGCCGCTCGGCAATTCTGGCGGGATCTTCGGCATGAACGGCAATTAGACGATCGCCTGTAGCAAAAATTTTCTCCAACACCGCATCGTCGTTCACCAGCAGCGGACCTTTCATCGATCCCATGAAAATTTTGATGCCGCAGGTGGGATTCACGCTCACCAACTCGGATAAATTATCCGCCGTCGCGCCGATAAAAAAGCCGTAATTGACCAGACACTTCGATGCAGCCCGCTGTAATTTGTCATCCAGCGCCGCCTGGTTCGTCGTCAGCGGCTTGGTATTGGGCATTTCCAAAAAAGAAGTCACTCCGCCCTTGGCACAGGCACAACTGGCAGTAAACAGGTCTTCCTTGTACTCCAATCCCGGCTCCCGAAAATGCACCTGGGGATCGATAACTCCCGGCAACAAAGTTAAACCCGTTCCGTCTATCTCCAGAGCATCGGTGACTGAGATTTCGGGCGCGACTTCGGCGATCGTCTTTCCCCGCACTAGCACGTCGGCAACTGACAGCGTGCCGTCGGGATGCAAAACGCGAGCGCGGCGAATCGACAGAGCGGATGGAAAAGACATAACCTAAACGATGATGGGGATCTCTGGTTCAGAGTATACTGGAAGACAACCGCTTGAGTTTAATTTCTGTACCTTCTCTTAAAGTCCGATCGATTTAACGTCTATGACTCAATTTTCAGATCGAGTGCCCGAAAAAACCTCGCAACCCCAAGAAGAAAATCCCTGGGTGGAGACGGTTAAAACTTTGGGACTGAGTGCAATTCTTGCCTTTGGCATTCGCACCTTCGTCGCGGAAGCACGCTACATTCCTTCCGGTTCGATGCTCCCCACCTTGCAAATTAATGATCGCCTAATCATCGATAAAGTTAGCTACCACTTCAAAGATCTCCATCGGGGTGATATCGTCGTTTTTAGGCCCACAGAAACCCTCAAGCAAGAACACTATAAAGATGCGTTTATCAAGCGCGTTATCGGGTTGCCGGGAGAGACCGTCGAGATCGAAAACGGACGGGTCTACATCAACGGGCAACCCCTCGAAGAACCCTATACCACTCAAACTGAAGGTTCGGATCTCAAAGGATTGGAAAGCCTCCTCTCCCCTTCAGAAACGAGCGTGGATGTCTGCAAAAATAAACCCCCCTACTTCGAGAAACAAGACAAAGGGAATGAAATTGTCTGGACGGCAACCGTTCCGCAAAATTCCTATTTAGTCATGGGAGACAACCGCAATAACAGCTACGATAGCCGCTGTTGGGGAGTGGTCTCTCGCGAAGATATTATCGGTCGTGCTGTCGTCCGCTTTTGGCCCCCCCAGCGAGTTGGTGGTATCGACCAGCAACCGCTGTATCCTGAAGAACGGTAATGGGTAACCTCGAAAAATTCTGATTCTGAACCCAACCGGAACGAATCCTCGACGTTTGGACCGTCAAAAACTGCCAAAAGTTCAATTAATCGAGATGCCTAATTGGTAATTGGTAATGGTGTGTTTCGTTCCGCAACACACCCTACACAACTTATTACTTATTACTTTCT
Source organism: Oscillatoriales cyanobacterium M59_W2019_021 (assembly GCA_015295945.1). GTDB lineage: Bacteria > Cyanobacteriota > Cyanobacteriia > Cyanobacteriales > Geitlerinemataceae > DVED01. Next base: position 15,141 of record DVED01000184.1, read on the forward strand.
TAAGAACCGAGCTTGAAAGCTTCTAGGTACATACTGTAAATCAAGCCGATTTTGATGGCATTGAGCAGTTGTACAAGAGGAAGGCGGGAAAATTGGCGATCGCGCGTATAAACCAGCCAGTTAACGATCTCGGTTGCCACCAGCAGGATAAACGATGCCCACAAATCTAACTCGCCAATTTGTCCGGAAATGGTGGAAATCGCCGTCCCTAGAAAAAAACCGAATAACAACCCGAGGGAGAGTAACAACAATCGCCGCCAGGGATTGCGAAGTTGCTGGTTAATGCGATCGAAAATCGAACTGACGATCGTATTGAGACGGGTATTTTGCATGAAGTGTGCTTAACTTCACCGTTACTTTTGGGATTCTTTATCCGGCAACAACTCTGAAGACCGGGACGCATTTACCGTTGCGGGTAAGGTTGCCGATGTCGCATCGCCGATTTCGCCGTATCCTTCTCGCTGGGTACTGCTTTTAAACCCGTACATCAAACTCGCCATTTCTAAGGCATTCATGGCATAGTTCCAGCCGAGATTGCTTTTGATTCCCGCTCGTTCTAAGGCTTGCTGCATGGTATCCGTCGTCACCACCCCGAAGATGACAGGAACTCCGGTTTGGAATCCGGCGGCGGCGACGCCTTTGGCTACTTCTGCCGCTACGTAGTCGAAATGTGGGGTTTGTCCCCGAATGACGGCTCCTAGGCAAATCACCGCATCGTAGCGTTGGCTCAAAGCCAGTTGGCGAGCGACGAGGGGAATTTCAAAGCAGCCGGGAACCCAAACGTAGTCTACCTGAGTCCCATGGGGATCGACATCGATGCCGTGGCGTTTCAAGGCATCCTGACAACCTGCCAATAGTTTCCCCGTTACTAAGTCGTTAAAGCGAGCGATAACGATCGCAAAACGAAATCGGCTGGCATTGACAAAGGTTCCTTCAAAAACGGTCATGGGATCTTCAGGTCGAGTAGGGAATGCTCAGGCAGAACGGTCGGGGTTAAGGATGCCGATTAAACGACTAAAAAGTTCAAAACGGCAACCACCAGAACGAGGGCAATCCACAGACCCGAACCCAGATACAACAACGGTTTGGATTGATCCCAGTTTTGGGGAGACGCATAGGCAACGGGAACGCCAACCACCATCACGAAAGACCAAAAGACTAAAGCCGCAAGAGCCAGTTGAAATAAAATTGACAGCATTTGTTTAACTCGATATCTAAACTTCGATCGACTGCTTCGGCAAGCTGCAACACTTCCGGTCAACAAAGCAATTGGAGATAGTCCCGATGGCGCAGCGACGACCTAGGATATCGTAACGTGACTTTTGTCCGAATTCCGTTGCATTCCTGCCAAGCACTCTTATTTTACGGCAAAGGCGGCGATCGGCGATCGCTCTTTTTGGCGATCAGTCGTTGAGTAGGAAGCCTGAGATCGAATGGCGAACTGCTAAAGTTACCCCCCCAAACGATCGAAAAATAGGGTAATATAATAAAATTACAACCTTGGAGAGGTGGCAGAGCGGTTGAATGCGGCAGACTCGAAATCTGTTATGGGGTCAAACTCATCGGGGGTTCGAATCCCCCCCTCTCCGTTTTAGATTGATCGATGGGTTTGTTCGCCGATCCAGTTTAAATAGGGTTGAGACCCGGCAACGATCGGCAAAGCGATAATTTCCGGCACTTCATAGGAATGCAGTTCCCGGATTTTGGCTTCTAAGCTGGGAAATTGCGCCAATTCGGTTTTGGCAATCAGTTGCCATTCTTCGTCCGCGTGAACCTCCCCCTGCCAAGAGTAAACCGAGCGTACGGGGAGGAGAGTCACGCAGGCAGTCAGGCGGTGTTCCACCAGAGTCCGGGCGATCGCTTCTGCTTCTTCGGGCGATCCGGCAGTCACCAAAACAATGCCGTATTCAGGTTCGTTTGCATCCATCTATCGTTCCCTAGGGTTCCGTTGGGGCAAAATTGCGCGATCCTTCATATCCCGATAATTCCGCTAACTCTTCGAGCGATCGATCGCCGGGATACAACTGACTGTTAATTTTCCACGTGGGGTATCCGCGAATCCCTTCTTCTTCGCACCGTCGAGGGCGAGCATTTTCCCCTCGAGGATCGCATTCAATATATTCGACAAGTTGAAAGGCCTCTTCCCCAAACCGTTCCCGTTGGTGTTGGCTGTGGGGACACCAAAATGTGCCAAACATTTCCACATCACTTTCGGTGAGATAGCGAGCAAATTGAATTTCTGCCGACTCCGCCGCCGCTTCAGCAGCGAGGGGAGTCGGATTGTCCTCCGCTCGGGCATGAAAACTCGCTATCCCCAAGGGCGTAGCCATAGCAAGTCCGAGGGTTAGCAGGGTTCCGTGCAGGGTCTTGAAGTTCATGAAAAACGGTCTATTTCTGAGTTGAAGTTTCCGGCTTGCCAAAGTTGCGCGGTCCGGTGTAGTCGGACAATTCTGCCAACCGTTCTAGGGTTTGTTCGCCCTGATAAAACTTGCCTTTAATTTTCCAAGTGGGAAATCCCTCGATGTTGGCTTCTTTGCACAACTGAGTTCGGGAATTTTCCCCGTTGGGATCGCACTCGACGTAATCGATTTTCTTAAAGGCGGCTTTGCCAAACATGGCTTTTTGGTTCTGGCAGTGAGAACACCAAAACGCGCCGAACATTTGAGCGTCGATCGCACTGAGATGTTCTGCCAGTTGAATTTGAGCCGCATTCGAGGCGGTAGCGCCTTTCCCCTCAATCCCCGAGTACACGCCGAGAGTGCCGATGAGGGTCACCAAGACGATGGCAATTCCCGAAAAGAGAAGCTGTCCGATATCTTCCCACACGCGCCCGACGATCGCCAAAATCAACAAACTCCAAGAAAAGATTGCCGAAGTGATGCAGTAGAGGCACACCACTTGCAGTTTAAACGCCAGCACGTACATTAAATAGCTGCTGAACGTTGCCATCGCCACGCCGCCCAAAAAAAGCAGCAATCCCGTCCAACTTTCTAACTGCGAATGGAGTTTTTTATTTTGATTGGGATCGATCGCCAGCGGAGACAGGGCGAAAACTGCCATGGCGAAATAGCCCAAAAAACCGAATAGCGTCAGCGGCAGACCGAAAACCGTCGCGTAGGGGCTGCTGAGAACCACATCGCAGCCTCCCGTCGGACAAACTCCCGAGGTGTCTCCCGTTAATTTGGCAACGGTGAGGAATGCGGTTCCCAACGCACCGATGATGGCGATTCCCCCCATAATCGGACGAGACCAGCGGTGAATCCAAGGAGTAGAACGTCGGCGAGTCATAAGCGTTTTCAAAAAGCGACTATCTTATGAATACATTTTTACAGAAGACTTGGACGGCGGTTGGATTTGGGGCGGGATGGAACGGTGCATGGCTTCGACGAATTGGGACACGCGAATGGGATCGATCGGTTGGTCGATTTGTCCCCGACGCTTGAGGGAACTGGAAACGATCGCCCCGTCAGCCGCTTGCATCAGCGTGCCGATGTTTTCCCAATTAGCGCCGCTACCGATAAAAATGGGCTTACCGTTGGCGGCCTCTCGTGCCAATTCTAGATCTTCCAAACTCGGCGGGCTACCCGTCGCCCAACCGGACAGGATCGCGCCATCGGCTAACCCCCGTTCTAAGGTTTCGCGCACGGCAACGGTGAGGTTCGGCGATCCCAAAGGGCGGGCGTGTTTGACGAGAACGTCGGCTAAAATTTTGACATCGCTGCCCAATTCCCGACGATAGCGGAGGAGATCGTAGGCTTGACCTTCGATTAAGCCCTGATCGGTGACCATGGTTCCCGTGAGGACGTTAACGCGGATAAATTGGGCGCCGACGCAAGCGGCGATCGCCATACCGCTGCGGGCATCGTTGCGCAGGACGTTGATACCGATGGGTAGCGTTACCAAGTTCATCAAGCGTCCGATGACGAGGGTCATGGCGCTGACCACTGCCGGATCGACGCGATCGCTGGCAAAAGGGGCATCGAAAAAGTTTTCGACGATAATCCCATCCACCCCCCCAGAAGCCAGGGCGGTGGCTTCTCGCGCGGCTCGTTCCATCACCGCATCGAGACTGCCTCCCCAGCGGGGAGACGTGGGTAAGGGTAAGAGATGGACGACACCAATGACGGGATGGGGGGTTTTAAAGATCTGGTTTAAGTCCACGTTGGTTCTAAGTCGGACTCGTGCTGACTGAGTAGGGGTGAGCAAGGGCGATCCTGCCGAATCGATCCGCTCGAGCGGCGATTTCGGGGGCGAGGATGCCGGAAAATGTCGGAGAAAACCCAACGGTCATCTCGGACGGGTTCGGATTTTCACCTGGGGCGATTCGGTCGGGAAGATGAAATTTTGACCGGACTGCCTATCTGGATTATACGAGTTGGTGGTTCCCCCTGCTTGGGGAAGACGATGGGGGAAGGGGTGAAGTTGTCTGGATCTGGGGTGGAGACGGCTATAGAAGCGGAAAAGCCTAATGCGATTCGGGTTGGGATCGGGCGATCGAATTGCCTAACGCCTCCAACTCAAGCGGAGGGAGGAGTAATATACAGGAATACTCATATCTTGCACGGCTTAGCAAGATCCCGCCTGGGGTTTAAACCCCAGGCTAATAGCCTAACTCCATTGAAATGGACTGAAATTCTTTCCAAGTCTTATATTCAAATACTTTCGCTGTTAGCCAGGAACTTAAGTTCCCAGCTATATTCGGAGTCTTGCTGACTTTAGTGCAAGATGCGAGAATACCGAGATTAAAGGTATAGCGCTCTGGTAAGCCCAATCTGGACGATCGCATAGGTAGCGGATCGATCAAAACGATTCGCCCCAGATCTAGCACGAGAAAATTTCGGGCAGCCGCTTCGTCGATTGTTTCCAATGCCGCCACAATCTCCGCTACTGCCTCCGCCGACGGATCTCGACTTTCATTGAACCATTGGCTAACCGTCGATCGATTGATTCCCATCGTGACAGCTAGACGATTCTGGCTGATGCGATAACTTTCTAGTACGTGGCGAAGTGCCTTCCCTGCTTTTCCCATATTCCGAAGCGTCTAGGATATTTTATCGTCTTCGGTGGGTGGCTCGATCGATACAGTTCGCCCGAGATACAGCACGAGAAAGTTTCGAGCAGCAGTTTCGTCGATTGTTTCTAATGCCGCCACGATATCGGGAATGGCATCAGCTAGAGGATCTCGTTTCTCGTTAACCCAATGGTTTACAGTCGATCGTCCGATACCCATTGCCACCGCAAATTGATTCTGGCTGATGCCATAGGTTTCTAGTACCTGTTTGAGTGCTTTCCCCGCTTTTCCCATGACATTCATAGTGTCAGAGGAAAATCTCAGCGTAAATGTTTACAGGTGTAGACAAGTTTGATAAGATTATATTGTTTACAAGTGTAGACATTTGCGATGTAACTTCAGGGGGTTGAAAATGCCAGATCCTTGCCAAACTAAAACTGTACCCGCATCCCTGACGATCGAAGCGTTACTCCAGTCGAGTCAGCCAGCCAACCGGATGATACTCATCGGCGAACCGCAGTGGGTGAAAGGCGTCATCCACCGATTGCACGGTTTGGGAGTCGTTCCAGTCAGCGGGTGGACGCCGTTACTGCCGACGGGGAATGCGGGGGAAGTCATCAGCCTTCTGAAGCGTCCCAGAGTGCCACATCGAGATTGACCCTAGGGAGGATCGATCGATTGGGTATTTTGACCTAAGATCGGAATAGTTCTTTCAATTGGATCGTCTATGCTCGATCTCCACACCTTAGCTGAATTGTCCCGTACCCACTGCGCTGCAATTTGCGCGTTTCTCGTTCCTGCCAACCTGTTGTTAACCGTGGCAACGATCGCCCTTACAGTTCTCGGTCGTCCGGCGTCCCAAGTGCGTCCGATCGTCGGTATGGCGAGTTTGTGCGCGTTGGTGATGGTTCTCCACGTTTCTACCTGGTTTGCCATCGGAGTGGTACAAGCAGAAACGTTTATTTTGTTGAGTTTGGGAGCCACTTGTTTGGGGGTAAATCTTTGGGCAGTTGCCGATGCCGATCGGATGAAACAGTTGGGACGATCGACGATCGCTCTGGTGCGATCGTCGATTTAAAATTCAGGTTTGACAGTCCGTCTTTTGACAAGGCGATCGAGTTTTGAGTACAAACGGAAACGACTTAAAACACGACTCGATCGTCCATTGAAAATTCAATTTAAAATAATGAAGAAAACATTATTTTTCGGGGCTGCGACCTTAATTTGTGCGTTAACTGTATCTCCCGTCCGCGCCGAATTTCCCAGATTGCTCGCTGAGGGAGAACACCCGGAACATTCTCACGAATCCCACGATGGGGGAATGTCGGGAGAGCATGACGGACACCACGAACATCAAATGATGGCAGTTCCCGACGGTCAACCCGTGCCATCGGTAAAATTGATCGTTCATGACGATCCGATGCAGGGTTGGAACTTAGAAATTCAAGTGGAAAACTTTCAATTTGCCCCGGAACACATTGCTGAACCCAGCATCCCCACCGAAGGACACGCGCACCTCTACGTCAACGGCATCAAGATTGCGCGGCTGTACGGAAATTGGTATCATCTTCCCCAACTCCCCCCCGGCACCAACGAAATCACTGTCTCCCTCAACGCCAACAGTCACGAAACCCTCACCGTCAACGGTCAACCCATTCAGGATACCGTAATGATCGAAGTTCAACCGTAAATCGGTAATGGGTAATGGGTAAGGTAATTGGTAATTGGGGATGGTGCGTTTCGTTCCGGTGGCACTCCCTACAAAACTTATTACTTAAAATTCCCAACCCCAAACCCCTCCCAAAACAATGCTCGATCTGACCAAACTGGCGCGACAGATGCAGGGAATCAGCCAACACCTCAGCCAAGAAGCGGTGGCATCTCGCAAGCGTTTGGAGTTGGCGCAGACGTTGTTACAACAAGCGCGGGTTCGGCAAGCGGAGTTGGTGAGTCAGCAGCAGCAATGGCGCGATCGCATTGGATTTACCGCTGCCGAACCTGTAGAACCTCTTTCTACCCGAATTACCCTAAAAACACCCCCCAACGCGCACACCGTCATCGCCACCGATGGCTCGCAAATTTCCCCCAACCACCACGAAATCGCCTATTGTTATTTAATTAACGTGGGGCGCGTGGTGCTGCACTACGGACAAAGCCGCCACCCGCTTCTCGACAGCGTACCGGAAGTGTTTTACCGTCCCGAGGATTTGTTCGTGTCCCGGCAGTGGGGAATTCGCACGGAGGAGTGGATGGGGTATCGGCGGACGGTTTCGGAGGCGGAGGCGTTGGCGGATTTGGCGGTGACCGATCGCCTCATGCCTGCCCAAAAACCCGTTCCCATCCTAGGAATGGTGGATGGTTCGCTGATTTACTGGTTTCTGGAAGGATTGCCGAACGACGCGCGCGATCGCATTTTGCCCCCCATTTTGGAAGCCTGGAATCGGATGCGCTTGGCAGGGGTTCCCCTAATCGGCTATCTCAGCGCTTCTCGCAGCAGCGAAGCGATTAATTTCCTGCGTTTACAGGCGTGTCCCTATCCCGAACCTAATTGTTTGACCCATTGTCCCTCTAGCGGGTTTGGGGAGGAGGGAGGACGCGATCGCGCGCCGTGCCAAGTGTTCGATCCGCTTCGAGATACGCTCCTGTGGGGGACGCTTCTCGAACCGGGACAGCGCGGACCGTTGTGGCGATCGTCTAGTTCCATTCTCAATTGGTACGGGGAAACCCAGCAAGTGTATTTTTGTTACGTCAACGTGGGATCGGAAATTGCCCGGATCGATTGTCCTGCTTGGGTTGCGGAAGATTCGGAACTTCTGGATTCGGCGCTGAGTTTGATGTTGGCACAGGTACAGAAAGGCTACGGCTATCCGGTAACGCTGGCAGAGGCGCACAATCAGGCGGTGGTACGAGGGGGCGATCGCACTCGCTTTTTCACGTTGTTGGAACAGCAAATGATTAAGGCGGGATTGAAAAATGTGGGAACGTCGTATAAGGAGACGCGGAAACGGAGTAGTATTGCGTAATTGGTCATTGGTCATTGGTACGAATGACTGATGACAAAGGACGAAGGACGAGTGACAAATGACAAAACTAGAATCGGTTAAATGTGGGGTTTGTGGGTCGGACGATCGCACGCCTTACGCGGAGGGAAAGGATTACGAATATGGCACGTCTGACGATACGTTTCACATCGATCGGTGTAATATTTGCGGGAATTTGTATCTGAATCCGCGTCCGGTTCGAGAGGAATTGTCGTGCATTTATCCGCCGAATTACTATGCGTATAATTACGATAGTTCGATTAACCCGATCGCCTTGAAAGCGAAGGAATTTCTCGATCGCCGCAAAGCGAAAAATTGGCTGAAATACGTTACCGCAGATTTGGAAAAGCTCAATTTTTTGGATGTGGGATGTGGCAACGGTCGCTATTTACAAATGCTGCATCGGTTGGGGGTTCCCAAATCTCAGCTTTATGGAATCGAGATGAGTGAAGGGGCGATCACCTCTCTACAAAATGAAGGATATAATGGTTATTATGGCAGACTGGAAGATGTGGAAAATCAGTTACCGGAAAATACCTTCGATTTAATCGTTCTCTTGCAAGTGATCGAACACGTCGAATTTCCGAAACAGACCGTTCAAACTCTATCGAGATTGTTGCGATCGGGCGGAATTTTGGTATTAGAAACGCCAAATACCCAGAGTTGGGATGCGAATTTATTTCGGCTGGGATATTGGGGAGGCTACCATTTTCCCCGACATTGGAATTTGTTTGATCGCCCGACTTTAAATCGTTTGGTGACAGCAGCCTACCTCCAAGTTAAAGATATCCAATTCTTACCCAGTCCCGCCTTTTGGATTTTATCCTACCATCACGCGATCGCCGATAAATGGCAGAATCAAAAATTAGCGAACTGGTTCGATCCGCTGCAAAATTTACCCTTACTTAGTTTCTTTACCGCGATCGATCTCGTTCGGGCTAAATTAGGATTTTCGACTTCTAATATTCAATTTGTGGCGGTTAAATCACCTACTCTGTAGACTATTTTTATTGAATCTGTTTTGGGGAACCGGGCGGTTAAAACCGCATCTACAGGAACGAAATCCGCGCAGGCGGATTGAAAATTCATTGAGTCCGCGTAGGCGGACGAGCGATTCTGTCGCCGCGATTTCCAATCGCCAGGTCTTAACCCTGCGAAATCTAATCGCTATCATCTTCCAAAAGTTCGCCTAAATATCGCCACACAAATTCTTTTGCCGCCTCGCGATCGATCTGTTTAAGTGCGATCGTAATTGCCGCAATATTTTCCGCACTCGGATCTAATCCGTGAAACCAACGACCCACATTGGCACGACTGATTCCCATCGCTACAGCCAGTTTATTTTGACTAATGCCGTAATTTTCTAAGACCCAGCACAGAGCCTGACTTGCTTTTCCCATGTTTTTTCCATGCGAAATCTAATCAGTATCGTCCTCTACAATTTCACCTAAATATTGCCGGACAAATTCTCGTGCCGCATCGCGATCGATTTCTTTCAACGCCTCCACAATCCTGACTAAAGTATCTCCTGTCGGATCGATGCGTTCGTTAAACCAACGATAAATCACCGAACTCCGCACACCCATCGCGATCGCCAATTTGTTCTGGCTGATGCCATAGTTTGTCAACACTTCTCGAAGGACTTGACCTGCTTTTCCCATGCTCCCCATGATGTCAAGGGATACGGCAATCGTAAATAACTACACATATGTAGTTATTCGATGTATACTGGTGGTGACTACACATATGTAGTCATTTATTCAAAACGAGTAAAGACCAATGGCTGAAGAATTTCTCACCAAATCCCCCACCGACACGCAACCCCACCCCACCGAACCCCTTACCGGAGAACACCGGGAACCCGTTCGCGTCATCCTGGTGGGTTCTCGCCTCGGTGTCCTCGCCGTCGTCCACTGGCTGATTCGTCTCGGTTTCACCCAAATGGCAGACTGGAGTAACTGGCAAAGCGTCCCCAACAGCCGCAAATGGATGCGAG
>DVED01000144.1 GCA_015295945.1 Oscillatoriales cyanobacterium M59_W2019_021
AAAACCCGGCTTCGTTCAAAACCGGGTTTTTGCATTCCTGAATTCAGGATTGGGTTTAAGCCGTACCACCCGAGGCTTGTAGGCGAGCGCGAGCGCGTTTCAAGGCTTTTTGCGCTTGCAGCTTTTCTTGTTTGGTTCCGGTTTCCGCTTTGGCAAAGTCTGCTTGAGCTTGGGAATATTCAGCTTCCGCTTCTTTGCGATCGATGTCTTTTCCGGGTTCCGCACCGTTGACCAAGATCGTCACCCGATCTTCTTCAACTTCGGCAAAACCGCCCATCAGCACCAGGGGAATCCAATCTTTATCAGCACGCACCCGCATCACCCCGATATCGAGGGCGCTGAGTAATGGAGCGTGACCGCTGAGGATACCCAATTGTCCGGTGGTACTCGGCAGAATGATTTCTTGAGCCGTATCGTCCCAAACCGTGCGGTCTGGAGCGATAACGCGAACGTTTAAGGTCATGGGTAATAGGTAATGGGTAATAGGTAATGGGTAATGGGGAATTGTCCCTTACCGATCCCGTTTTGTGGGAGTAGCTAGATGTTGGGTGGGCTGGCGAACAGCGAAACATTCCGTGCTCCGCCATCCGTCATTTGCCCGATGTCCCGATCTTAGGACTTCAGTTTTTCAGCTTTGGCGATCGCTTCGTTGATGTCACCCACCAAATAGAAGGCTTGTTCCGGCAGATCGTCGAGTTCGCCCGACAGAATCATGTTGAAACCTTTGATGGTGTCTTCCAGTTTCACGTATTTGCCGGGAGATCCGGTAAACACTTCAGCCACGAAGAAGGGCTGAGACAGGAAGCGCTCGATTTTCCGGGCGCGTGCCACCGTCAAGCGATCGTCTTCGGACAATTCGTCCAAACCGAGAATGGCGATGATGTCTTGCAGTTCTTTGTACCGTTGCAGCGTCGATTGCACGGCGCGAGCGGTATTGTAGTGTTCCTCACCGACAACGCTAGGTTGGAGCATGGTGGAGGTGGAATCAAGAGGATCGACCGCCGGATAGATCCCCTTAGACGCCAATGCCCGAGACAACACGGTGGTAGCATCTAAGTGAGCGAAGGTGGTTGCCGGAGCGGGGTCGGTCAAGTCGTCCGCAGGCACGTAAACCGCTTGTACCGAGGTGATCGAGCCTTCCGTGGTGGAGGTGATCCGCTCTTGCAGGTCGCCCATGTCCGTTCCCAGGGTGGGCTGGTATCCTACCGCAGAGGGCATCCGACCGAGGAGTGCGGATACTTCCGAACCCGCTTGGACGAAGCGGAAGATGTTATCGACGAACAGCAGCACGTCTTGTTTGCTGACATCGCGGAAGTATTCCGCCATAGCCAGTGCCGACAGACCGACGCGCATCCGGGCACCGGGGGGTTCGTTCATCTGACCGTACACCAGGGCGATTTTCGACTTGCTGCGATCTTCTTTGTCGATCACTCCCGATTCGATCATTTCGTTGTAGAGGTCGTTTCCTTCGCGGGTGCGCTCGCCCACGCCGCCGAATACGGACACGCCCCCGTGGGCTTTGGCAATGTTGTTCACCAATTCCATCATGATCACGGTTTTGCCGACGCCCGCACCGCCGAACAGACCGATTTTGCCGCCGCGACGGTAGGGCGCGAGCAGGTCTACCACCTTAATTCCGGTTTCAAACACGGAGGGCTTGGTTTCTAAGTCCGTAAATGCGGGAGCCGAACGGTGAATGGGGAGGCTTTCGGTCGTTCCCACCGGACCTAAGTTGTCTACGGGTTCGCCGATGACGTTGAAAATCCGACCGAGGGTGGGGATACCGACGGGGACTTGAATGGGAGCGCCCGTGTCTTCTACGCTCATCCCGCGCACTAAGCCATCTGTCGATCTCATGGCAACGGCGCGGACTTGGTTATCGCCTAAGAGTTGTTGGACTTCGCAGGTAACGGCGATATCTTGTCCCGCTTCGTTTTTCCCTTCGATCTTCAGGGCATTGTAGATCTGGGGCATTTTGCCCGAGGGAAACTTCACGTCTACAACAGGACCGATAATCTGGGTAATGTAGCCTGTGCTTGTCTGTTCTGCGGTGGTGACCATGCTTGCGCTTTTCTGTATTTAATCTGAAATTTTTCGGGGTAGTGCCAACTACCGTTTAAATGAAGCCATCTCTTAGAGTACCACCGAAGTGACCGCCGATCGCGCGGGCGATCGCATTCGGGGTGGGGAATGGGGATCGTTGCCGATCGAGCGTCGGCAAGACCTCTCCCCTAGACGACGCTCGATCGGCTGTCACTCGAACGGCGAGCTAACCGACCCCAGGATTGAGGGTTGCGGAGCAACAAACTGTTACGGATAATACACCTTTTCTGGCGATGCTGGAATCCCCCGCAGCCATTCGCCGAGATCGATCCCAAACGACAACGGCAAACGAGCTTTTGGCTTTTGCTTCTGACCTCATTCAGAATTGTCGATCGAGGATCTTATTTAAAGCTTTCTTAAAGTTGAAAAATACGTCCGCATTTTTGGGTAGAGTCCCTTTTTTTATCGTTGATCGATACGTAAAAATACTGAATTTCAACGCCAAATTGTGAGATTTTGTTTTTTGCTCCGGATCGTTAGGCGATTGCTACGTAACCAGGTATAGAAGCTTAGAGATGGAACTTTTTTATGCGCATCTATATCTGCCTTTCCCAGTCCCGCTCGTTGTCGATCGACATTTTGCCCCATCGCGGTAGCGGACGATAAACTTGGTTGGTGAAATTCACCCCTCTTGACTTATGCAACGCTATTGGATGTGCCTGTATCGAAACCCCGAGTTCTCGATACGGGCATTTTTAATGAGGAGTTCAGGAGACAGTGACCCGCGACCGGCGATCGGTTATTTGCTACTAACCATTAACGACTAACCACTTAACCACTAACTATCGGTTTCCATTGCCGATCGCAATGCAGTTTGACTGACAATTTGATACACTTGCTGAAAGTAATCGTTTAGAGCTTGGGAATTCCTGGTTTGCGAGGTTCTTTTTCCCGAATCAGCGATCGAAATTTCGCCCAACAATTCTAGGATTGTATGGGTCTCCGGCGAGGGTGTAATGACGACTAAAGAAGATTCGAGTTGGCGATCGTATTTCCAGAAGCTTTCGAGATCGATCGGCTGTTCGGAAGTGAGATTGGGTTCGATTTCGGGAACGCTAGTCGATCGAGGATCTTCGCCGCGAATTTGTCGTAATGCCTCGATCGTCTCTTCTTTTGTTCGACCCCGTAATTGAAATAACACAAAGGGGTCTTCAGCAAAGCGATCGCCCAATAGATGATAAACCGCGACGATGTGTTTGCAAGGATTGGCTTTATCGGGACAACTACACTTCGAGTGAATCTCTGACAAACTAAAAGGAAACAACCGCAACCCGTTCGTCGCAAAAACATCTTCGATATTGGCAGGCATTTCTCCCGCCATCAGTTTTGCCGAAAATAACGCTTGCTGGGATAAAGTTTGAATAATGCAGTCCCAATCCTCATCGGTAAACGTATCCAGCCACAGGGATTGTTTGTACGGCTCGGCTTCCGTTCCTTGAACTCGAGAGATAATCTTGTCGCCTTTAAATTCAATACTGAGAACGTTACCCTGTCGGGCATAATTTCTGCCTCGTTCCAGGCGTTTTTTAAAGCGATACTTATCCAGCAAGTCCAACCATTGTTGCACCCACCATTCGCG
>DVED01000173.1 GCA_015295945.1 Oscillatoriales cyanobacterium M59_W2019_021
CCCAAATCGAGTAAATGTAAAAATGAGATTTCAATTGGGAGGACTCTTATTTATCAAAAACGCAACCGTTCGGGATTTTAGGCACGGGGTATTAGAATATGTGTGGGGTCTCTTCATTCCGTTCGGTTGAACCGATGGGAATATAGGTTGCGCTCGAATCGAGATGGCACTTTTGGAGTGAGGTCAGTCAAGGTTTTCCAGTCGCAGAGTGCTGATTTTTAAGGGTTCGATTTTAGATAATCTGCAATAAAATCCCCATAACGCTCTCGCACTTCTCGGGGTAGCCAAAAGAATCCTCGTAACTGTTTTCGGCAGTTTGGGGAGCCGCACTGACACTGAAACTGACCGGCAAAAGCGGTTTCGGTCGTCTCGTAGTCGTAAACGATCTCATCGCCTTCTGCGATCTTCACTAGCGAGACAAAGTCGTAACCCCCCTCGGAATTATTACGGACGCCGACATTGGGAGAACAACAGTGATTGAGAAAGATGGCTGGCTCATCGAGCAAGACGTGTCTCTCAAAATTAGTTTGAATCGAGTGCAAGGTTCTTGTTGATAAAACTTGAATTCCGCGTCCAACTAAGACTGTTTCTCCTTTCTCGAAAGGTTTGGCGGCAAAAACTCCGATTCCTTTATCCGGAGTTTCTTTGAGAATCACATGATTTTTGGGCTGCACGTTCATAAACTCGGTTGTTCCTTAGACGATTTTTTGAAAACCCATCAAAAACTTGTAGCTTGTCGATGTGGAAATCTTTAAGCCATCAGATCGTTCGTGTTTTACGTCGAGGCAAACTCAGGCGGTTAACGCCTTTTTTAGGGTTGGCGGCTTCGATTATGGCGCTCAACGTATTTGCTTACACCCTGGCAAGTTCTTTATTTATTACCCACGCTGGAGCGGAGGGATTGCCGCTATCGTATATCGCGATCGGAGTGGTGGCGATTCCGCTTTACACTTGGTTTTCTCAAGTGGCCGATCGGTACGAGCATACCCGCATCTTCCAAGTGTTACTGGTCGGAGGACTTCTATTCGGTCTAGTGTTAAGGGCAGCGATCACGATCGATACGCTGCCAGTATACTACATTATTTATCTCGTCTTTTACTTTCAATGGACTTTACATCTCGACGTTCTCTTTCCCAGTCTGGTGAGTGATTATTTCACGTCGCGGGAGTACAATCGCAATAGCCCTTACTTGACAATGGCGCAAGCGTTCGGGGGGTTGATAGGCGGAGCGATGACTGGCATTTTGTCCAGTTACTTTTCAACGGAAAACTTGCTGTTCGCGCTACCGGTTTTCTATGGGGCGATCTTCGTCCAACTCCTGTATCTTGATCGCGTGGAAGAGCCGTTAGAAACCCGTCGAAATCCATCTCCCGCCACCAATAGCTTTGTCGAAAATCTAAAAGTCCTACCGTTACTGTGGAAACGCTATCCCATTATCGGCTTTTTAATTGCCAGTATCGTTCTCTGGATTACGCTCTACAGTTTAGCCGAATTTCAATACTATCAAATTTACGAAGCTACCTTTGCCGGGAATGATCGAGCCTTAACGCAATTTCTAGGACTCTTTCGCGCTGCCAACGATATTTTACAACTGGTCATTCTCTATTTCTTCACGCGACCCCTAATTACCCGTTGGGGCGTCGTGCGGATGAATTTGCTTTACCCACTCACCACCTTTCTGGGATTTCTCGCCTTAGCCTGGCGAGCCACATTTCCCAGCGCGATTTTCCTGAATTTTAACAATGCTGCTTTAGAAACTGCCGTCAACCAACCCGCCTATACGCTGAACTATAATGCGATTCCGCAAAACTTTATGGGACGGGTCCGATCGCTGGTCGATGGTATTTTTTATTCCTTCGGCTTAGCCCTGTCTGGGGTGCTGTTGTGGATCTCGCAATCGGTGTTGACCCCCGAGCAAACGATCTCCATTGGCGTGTTTTTGAGCGCCATCTTTTTAGGGGTGCGCTACGCCATCGGCAAGACCTATCTCGAATCCTTAATTTCCCTGCTCCGAGTGGGGTCGGCTCGTTGGGATGAGGTGAATGAAGGTTTGACCCAATTACCCGACTCCTATCGATCGCAAATTCGGCAACTCCTACAAAGCAACGATCGCGACAATCAAATTCTCGGGTTGGAACTCGCCGCTCGCATCCATCGACCCAGCCAATTCATCAGCGAAATCGAAAATCTTCCCCTCAACAAAGATTTCAAATTGTATCGCACGGCAGTTGATTTCTTTAGTAGCGTTAACGATCGCGGCATTCAATCCTATTTGCGCCACCAATTGAACGAAGGCGGAGACATCTTGCGCGCGATCGCCCTAGAATCGCTGATCGCCAGCAAACAAATGCTCTCCGATACCGAACTCAAAGGGCTGCTCGATACCGACAATGCCAATCTGAAGATCCTCGCGTGTATTGCTGCCGAAAATGCGGAAACCACCGACGCCGAAGTGCGCGGCATCTGCCACGAATTGTGGCAAATTCCCATGGACGATGCCACGCAACGCCTAGTCGTGCGCGGAATTAGCAGTACCGGGAACTCCCGATTGATCCCCATTTTGCGGCGTCTGTTGGTCAATGCTTCGGCTGAAGTGAAAAAAGAAGGGTTGAATGCTTTAGCCGCTCTCAATCCCTGGGGAAACGCATCCTTAGCAGAATTGGCAATTCCCGAACTCGATCACCCCGATCCCGCCGTCCGCTCCGCCGCTGTCGATCTGCTCGGCGCCATCGGCAATCCGAAATTGTTAAAAGACTTGGCAAGAGTTTTGCAACACGATTTCGATCTGAACGTGCGGTTGCAGGCGGCCAGCGCAATGGCTAAGTATGGGGAACAAAGTTTGGCGCAGGTGACGCCGCTGCTGGACTCGTCGCGACCGGAAATGGTGGAGACGGCAATCACCGCCATCGCGCAAGTGGGAACGAACCGCGCCGAAAACATCCTTTGGGATCATCTCCAGTCCGACTACCAGCAAGTGTCGCGTTTAGTCAAATGGCAGCAGCAGATTCCCCTCGGAGATCCCCACTGGAACGCGCTGAAAATCGTCCTCGACGATTACAGTCAGCGGTTGATTAAGAAAGTGCTGTACGTTCTAACGTGGTTGGGTCACAAGCGCACCGTTAACTTTGCGTATCAAATGCTGACCTCCCAGGACCTTCGCCGACGCGCCAACGCCATCGAAGCTTTGGTGTCCTTGAAACATCGGCGCTTTGTTTTGCCGTTGTTACCCTTGCTGGAAATGACAGACGACGAGAGTCATTCGACGGTGTCGGTCGATGGCGATCGCCTGCTGCTGGAGATGCTCAAAGCCGGAGATCGCTGGATTCGCATCGGCACGATTTTAACTCTGGTGGCGCGAGGAGAAGCCACCCGAGTTAAGGAACAGTGTCTGACGTGCGATCGTAATTCCCTGGTGCAGCAAATCGCGATCGAAGCGGTGGAAACCCCCAAGTCGGTGTTGGCTTTAGACTCGCAGATCCAGCGGGTTTTGTTCCTGAAAAGCACGGCGTTGTTAAATTATTTATCCTTGGACGAACTGTTACCCATTAGCCGCGCCTTCGTCATCGAGCAATTTGCAGCGGGGGAGATAATTTCCATGGAAGGGGCGATGGATGCCAAACTATTCGTCATTTACCAAGGTCGGGTTGATTTGAGTCGAGGACGAGGAGAGAAGCCGCGAATTTTATCTCGACTGGAACAGAAAGAATCGTTTGGTGAAAATCATTTGTTCCAGAACGAACCCAATCCCTATACGGCGATCGCTCAGACCGATTGTATTTTGATGAGTTTGTCTCAAAGTAGTTTTGAGATCCTTGTCGATTTGTATCCCAAACTGTTGATTTGCTTCCAACACGCCGGGGTATCGAAGTTCTATGGCTGATCGGCTCCAGAATTAAAAATTAAAAATGCTTATTCAGGAAGCCGTTCGCAAGTTTCCGCTGTTGCGTACTATACCAGAGCCCGATCATCATTGGTAGTGAATGCAAAAGCGCAACTCGCAATTACAAACCCCCAAGTCTAAAATGTTCTCTCTAGAGAGGGATGTGAAGGGTCGGGATGTTTTGGTTAACTCAAAGTAGTGTCACTTCTAGGCAGTGCCGAAGGGCATTTCCCCGAACTCTAGCCTCCATCGGCTGGACTGCGGATGCCTAGCAGTGCGATCGCCCTCATGTCCCGATCTTCTCACAGAGATGCGAGAGTTGCGCGACTCTCCAACGGAAGCAGCCGATTGACCTATCTAGCCATATATAGAAGCCCATGCTGTTCTGGCTCGCTTAACGACCTAGATTAGTATGGCCTGGCGGGTGTTAGCTGGTGGTCGTCGTCCAGAACAGCAAAGCGATTTGTTGGTCTCGGTAGCTACTTCCACTTAGCCCGCTGGGAACTCAATTTTTATAGACAAATCACTGGAGATCGGCTGTCTTTGGCTCTGGCGATCGCCCATTCCCCGAGATCGGGTGCATTGTTTGACTCGAGGGAGGCGGCGATGGTCGCCTCTCTCGAGTTGGGAACGAAGATCGATCGTCTTCCGATCGTCCGTTCGTCCCTCTTTCCGCACATTCCATTGAAAATAACCCTTATGATATTGCCCTACTCTCCATCGATCTCGCTGCTATTTTCATCGCCGCCGTGGCTGGCTCAAGTCCTAGTCGAACCCGACGTCACCACCGCCGAAGATGCAGCACTGGTCTTTAGCGGACCGCAATTTTTCGCCGCCTTGGTTGCTGGGGTGGTATTGGCGTTTGCTTTCCAACTCCTGCTGACTAATTTGGGCGTCGCAGCGGGTATTTCCCTCCTCGGAGGCGGATCGTCGTCCAAATCTTCTGACGAGTCCGACAGCCTGGGAACGGCGATCCGCAAAGTCGGCTTTGCCGTGGGTTTGGGAACTCTCGTCAGCGTCACAATCGCGCTGTTTTTCGCCTGTTTGCTCGCTGTGAAGTTGAGCTTGCTGGCATCGACGAGTTTGGGGGCGATCGCCGGTTTGGTGATTTGGGCGACTTATTTCTCGTTGCTGGTTTGGGTGAGTTCCACCACAGTGGGTTCTCTGATCGGAACGGTGGTGCAGAGTGCCACCTCCGGCATCCAAGCCTTGCTGGGAACGGCTACGGCTGCTATCGGTGGTAAAATGGCAAGCCAGCAAGTCGTCGCTACTGCCGAAGCCGCCGCTGGAGCGATGCGCCGCCAATTGACTTCCGGTTTCGATCCTGAAGGCTTGCGAGAACAAGTCGAAGATTACCTAGACTCGCTGCGTCCGGCGGAGTTAAACCTGAAGCAAATTCGCGCCGAATTTGAAGATTTGCTGCAAGATCCCAATTTGAAAGAAATCGCCCAAAGCGGCGGTTTGCAGAATGTCGATCGCCAAACCTTCGTGGAATTGGTTAGCAGCCGCAGCGACTTGTCCAAACGGGAGGTCGATCGGTTAGCGGAGCAACTCGAAGGGGCTTGGAACCAGACGGTGAAGGCACTTCCGAATAAAAATCCCATGTCCGAACTAGTAGATTACCTGAAATCGGCTGCGCCAGAACGCCTGTTGGGTAAAGATTTGAGCGACCAAATTGGCAAAGTTGCCGACGAGTTGAGATCTCGCCGCCAATCTCAAACTGCCGGTCCGCTGTCCCAGGCTGCCACTTTGGGATTTAATAGCTTGGTGGGACTGGTGATGGGACGCACCGATCTGTCGGACTTAGATGTAGAAAAAATTGTCGATCGCCTGTCGGTTCTCAAAGACGATGTGGGCGAGAAAACCCAGCGAGTGGCCGATCGCCTCAGCGGCGAAAAATTGGCTTACAATCCGCTGAGGGCGGATATCGAAAACTATTTGCGAACGACGTATTCTTGGCAGATGAAGCGGGAAACCATCGAGCGCGATTTTCGGAACTTGCTCTACGATCCGGCTGCCGACCCGCAAATCGTGGCTGAGGAGTTGCGCCAGTGGAGCCGATCGGACTTTGCCGATATTTTGCAAGAACGGGGTGTCTTCACCCAAGCTAAAATTTTCTCCCTGTCTCGGTTGCTCGACGGCATTCGCTTGGAAGTGCTGGCAGCGGCAGAAGCGGCGATCGAACGGGATGCGTCGATTAAGCTGTTAGCCGATGTGGAGCATTATTTGCTGACGACTCCCAAAACCGAGCTAACGCCAGAGAAAATTCAGATTCATTTCAAACCGATTTTGGAAGATGCCGACGCGACGGCGGAGCAAGTGGCGAATCGCTGTCTGGTGTTCGATCGCCCCACCCTAGAACGGATTTTAGAAAAGCGGGGCGACATCTCGTCCATCGAAGCATCGGCAATTATCTCGGAACTGGAAACGGCAAGGGATCGCACCGTCGAAGAAGCCCACAACTTACAAGTCACGCTGAAAAACAAAGCCGAACAGCAGTGGCGCAAAGTGCAAGCGTATTTGCGCGATACGGGGAAAGGCGAATTGAATCCCGACAGCATCGAGCGAGAACTCAAGCTGTTGTTGGATGACCCCAATGCCGGATTTGCCGCCCTGCGAGAGCGCTCGCGCCGATTCGATCGCGATACCCTGGTGAAATTGCTGAGCGCTCGCCCAGAGTTGAGCGAGGCGGAAGTAGAAAACATCCTCGATACCATCGAACGCAATTGGACGCGGATTCGCTACGCCCCCAAACAACTGGCAGGGGAAGCCAAGGCGCAGTACGATCGAGCGACCTCGGCGATCGCTCAATACCTGCGCGGTACGGGCAAAGCCGAACTCAATCCCGAAGGCATTCGCCGCGATTTGAACAAATTGCTCGACGATCCTCAAACGGGTTTCCGAGCCATCCGCCACCGCTTGGCGATGATGGATCGCGATACCTTGGTGCAATTGCTGGCGCAGCGAGACGATTTGAGCGAGGAAGAAGTCAATCGCATCATCGACGAGGTGCAATCGACCTTGCGCCAAATTGCTAAAGCGCCCCAACGGTTGGCTCGTCGCGCGCAACTGCAAGTGGAGAGCTTCCAAGAGGCGATCGCTGATTACTTGCGATCGACCGATAAAGCCGAACTCAGCCCTGCCGGCATCGAACGGGATGTGAAATTGTTGCTCAACGATCCCCGTGCCGGAATGGAAAGCTTGAACGAGCGGCTGGCACATTTCGATCGCTCTACCTTCGTGGCACTGTTGGCGCAACGGGACGATATTTCCGAAGCAGAAGCCAACCAAATCGTCGATCGAGTTTTGGAATCGCGAGATCGCGTCGTTCTCCAATTCCAGGCGATCCAAGAGCGCGTTAAATCCCTTCTCGATGGCATCTTCGATCGCATTCGCACCTATCTCAACAACTTAGACCGTCCCGAACTCAACTACGACGGCATCAAGCGGGATATTGCCACCCTGTTCGACGATCCCGAAGCCGGATTCGATGCCTTGCGGACTCGCCTGTCGAAGGTCGATCGCGAGACCCTGATTGCCGTTCTCAGTTCCCGCGACGATATTTCCCCCGCAGATGCCGATCGCCTGGTGAGCCAAATCGAACGCACCCGCGATCGCGTTCTGCAAAAAGCCGATCGCCTGCAACGGGAAGCGCAAATTCGCCTGGAAGAAGCGAAAATGCTGGCGCAAAAACAAATGGAAGAAACCCGGAAAGCAGCAGCGGCAGCGGCTTGGTGGTTGTTCTTAACTGCCACGGTTTCGGCGATCGCTTCCGCAGGGGCTGGCGCCTGGGGCGTTCTGTCTTAAACCCCAAACTTCGCGTTTTTGAGAAGTCGGATTTCTTGAAGAAATCCGACTTTTTTTGAGGATTAATTCGAGTTACTTGTGACGAATCATTTCGTAAACGCCCAAGTATTTATCACCAGGATCTTTCCACGAGTAATCGCAGTTCATCCCTTGAATAGCGAGTTTTTGGAACTCTTCAGGGTAGTGTTTCCACAAGCCGATCGCCCGTTCCATTGCCGATTCCAAGGCGTGGCGATCGGTTTGATAGAACACGTAACCGTTGCGTTCTTCGGGTAAGTGCAACTGGTCGTAGTCACGATCGAACACGGTATTCACCAAACCGCCAACCCCACGCACGATCGGCACGGTTCCGTATTTCATGCTGATGGTTTGCGTCAAACCACAGGGTTCGTAATTGCTGGGAACCACAATCATATCCGCACCCGCATAAATGAGGTGGGACAGTTCTTCGTTAAATCCAAGTTCTAAATGAACGTCGGGGTTGTTATTTAAAAACCGTTTTTCGTGCCAGAACCAATCGTTAATTCCCGGTTCCGTTGCCGAACCGAGCAACACGAATTGCGCGCCGTTGTGCAGGGCATAGTAAATGGCATGGTGAACCAAATGCACGCCTTTTTGCTCGTCCAAGCGTCCGATGTAGCAAATGATGGGTTTATCAACATCCTGCAATAACAGGCGATCACGAAGAGCTTTTTTATTTTGAGCTTTAATTTCAAAGGTTTCGGGCGTATATTGGTGGGGAATAAACCGATCGCACTCGGGACTCCAAAACTCGTAATCGATGCCATTGAGAATGCCACCGAACTTGTGATGGTGGATTTCTAAGGTATGACCGAGACCGTAGCCAAATTCACCAAATCTAGCCTCCCAAGCATGGTGGGGAGATACGGTATTCACAAAATTAGAGTAGACGATTCCCCCTTTCATCAAGTTCAAGGCAAAGGGGTTAAAATTGTCCCGCAGGCGATCGTACTGGAAGTAATAGTCCTCCCGATACAATCCCGTTGACCACAGAATATCTGCCCCGCCAATCCCTTGGTGCTTGAAGTTGTGGATGGTATAACACACCCGTTGGTTCGCCATCCCGTGCCAAGCATTAATCTCATACAGAAGAACGGGAACGAGTCCCGTTTGCCAGTCGTGGCAGTGGATGATATCCGGTCGCTTGTTACTGACCTGCAAAAACTCGAGCGCCGCCTTACTGAAGAAAGTAAAGCGCATATAGTCGTCGGTGCAACCGTAATAGCAGCCCCGATTAAAGAAATTATCGCCGGAGTGGGGTTGAATGAAGAAACACAAGCGCCCGTGAACCCAGCCGCAGAAAACCGAGCAGTGAACCGCACCACCATACCAGGGAACCCACAGGTCGCGGTAGGCGTCGTGCAAGCCCCAAATCTGGTCGTACCGCATGCAATCGTACATGGGCAGGATCAACTCGACACAGTGACCCCGTGTTTCTAGTTCGCGACTGAGTCCGTATACGACATCCCCCAATCCCCCAGCTTTAATCACTGGAGCGCACTCAGACGCTATCTGGACAATGTACATCCCTACTCCTCGCTTAACAAAAATTTATTTTCCTATGCTCTCATTGAATACAGGAAAACTGTCGGTTTTGGCAAGCTCTAGGGGGAGAAGAGGGGAAAGAGAGCAGGGTCGGCAGGGGAGGCTTTCTTGAGCAGGAGAAGAAGAGAGTAAAGAGCAGATCCCCAATAACAAATGACGAATGACAAACCCCCAAACCCCCAATTCGTTTAATATGCCGGACTGACAAATCGATTGCTAGCGCGAACGAAGCCTCCCGCAGAAGAAATATACAACCAAGGTCGTCCTTCTGCATCGGGTTTCCAGCCATTCGACTGAATCACCGTACCTTGGGGAAAGACGGTTTTGACAGAGAAATTCAACCCGGCATCGCTGCGGCAGTTCAAACCGCCTACAGCAACAACTACCCAGGGCCAAGCGCGACTTTCGTAGTAGTCGCCGTTAACATCAAATTGGGGGGGCGGTAGAGGTGTAGGGTCGTCCAGGGGTTGGGGTTCTTGGGTGGCGTTGAGGGCAACTGACATTCGCCGAGGGGGTGCGTCCTGTCCTTGAAACCAGTACGTGGGAAAATCGAGTTGGTATTCGCCGTTGCGCGGTGCGCCTAAGTCCACTTTATCGATGTACTGGTTCGTGCCACCCGCCATCAGGTATAAGGCTTTTGAGGTTAATTTTATCCAAGCCATATAATATCGTCCAAAATAAATATTGATGGGAAACCCAGATGCGATCGATCCGGGTGAGTTTCCATTCAATCTAGTATAAGTTAGTTCGAGTATCGAGGAGCGATCGGGAGTATGGGACGGGGCGATCAAATTTATGTGATGCGGGAGTGGATGGCACTACAAGGTGTTTACGAACACCACGGTATTGACTGCGGTGATGGCACGGTGATTCACTATCGCAAACCCAGCGAAACGATCGAGCGAACTTCGATGGAAACGTTTACTCGCGGGGGAAAGATTTATATCTGCCACCACGAGGTTTGTTATATTGCCGAAACGGTTGTCATGCGTGCCGAAAGTCGCTTGGGGGAGCGCAAATATAATCTTCTTTATAATAACTGCGAACACTTCGCAACTTGGTGTAAAACGGGGACTAGCTACAGCACTCAAATCACAAATTTTATCCCCATCATCAAGCATCTGAATCCTGACGCTTTATCCGATCCGATCGAAAACGCAATTTTGGATGCCAAACCGAAAGATTCATCGATCTTGTTAAACGAAGCATTAGCCGAAATTAAAGTGGCGTGGAACGACATCCAACCTCAGTACAATCAAGCCGTCCGCGATCTGAACGAGTGGCAGCGGGTTGCCGAACTGGCTCTGCGGAAAAACCGAGAAGATTTAGCCAGGGAAGCGCTGTATAAAAAGCTAAACTACAAGCAAAAAGCGATCGAACTGAAATCCCATTTAGATAAACTGGCGCAAATGACGGAAACTCTCTTAAAAGATGCTAAGGTTTTATAGAGAAATCAAAATGGTGTGTTTCGTTTTTCAACACACCCTACAAAACCACTTATTACTTATTACTTATCGCTTGGATGTTGCACGATAGCCCGCAGGTATTGCCGATTTTGCACGTCGAGAAATTGTCGCTGCAAGCTTTCCCATTCTTGCCATTGCTGATATCGAAGATCGATAATTCGTGCGGTCAGTTCCGGCATGGTTTCCGAAGCATCAACTTTCAACACATCCGTCAAAAATTCCGCGAACACAAATCCATCTTGAATGTTTCCTAAGACTTCTTGTGTTTGTTTGATATAGCGAACAAAGTCGCTATACGTCTCATTGTAAAACTGGGGAAACAGTTCCATTTGATAGCGAGTTCGTTTCGCTTCTTTTCGCAAGTCGTGGAGAATTTCACCTTGACGATCGAGCAAATCTCGAACGGCTTCAGGAGAAAGCAATTCGTGAAAGCGAACCGTTCCCTCATTCAAGCTAACTCCAATCCACCAACCGGGATGCAGTAAAAAATTCGCAATTTCGGGTAACAGCACATCGGGCAACACAGTTTCGATCGCCACATCGGCGATCGCTTTAAACTTCGGATCTTCCAGCCATAGCTGCAACGCTTCTTTAAAACTGTGATAACGATCGCCTTTTAACGTCTCTCGAACGCGATCAATTGCTATTTTTCGTCTTTTTTTCAAAGCTTTTATCGCCCGCTTTAACTCCTTTTGCTCGTCCGGAGAAACAGACGGGATGTATTGCGTTTCAATCGCTTCTTGCAAAACATCTAAATCGCGCAACGACCCGAGAATTCGGGCTAATTTACCGATTTTTTTTTCCGCCACTTCGCTCGGTAGTTCGATCGCTCGATCGAAGCTAACCACAGCGGTACGCAAGCGGCGCATTCCCACCCGCATTTGATGCAAATCTTCCGGATCTTTATCTTTGAGAACGTCCGATTCGTACTTAAAAATTTTGCGAGCGTGTTTGGCGATCGCGATCGCCGCCCAATCTCCGAACGTGCGAGCGCTATCTTGAGTCTGGAAATCTGTCATAGTCGAGATCTGCTAATTCTAAAAATTTAAAAAATAGCGATGATATCGCTGGAAAATTTTGTGTGATTTACCCACTCGGATAACGATCCCGATTGGGCTTCCCCCGTGCCGCTAGGGCGTGTCTTCAACGTCAAAATCGGTTGTAGGGGAGAAGCCTTTGGACTATAGATCTTGGAGTTGACCTGCGATCGACCGCCCAAAAACTTCTCCCTCCGACAGTTTGAAAACACGCCCTAGCGTGCCAATGTGCGATCGTCATGGATCTGCGTTGTCCTAGGTGTCAGATCGATCGGAGTCGTCTAGTAACCCTTGTTTCGATTGCTTTAACTCTTCTACCAACGCTCTAATTTCCTC
>DVED01000147.1 GCA_015295945.1 Oscillatoriales cyanobacterium M59_W2019_021
ATTCCCGGTACGGGGTTGGGATTGGCGATCGCAAAAAAATGTACGGAAACCCACGGCGGCACGATTTCTGTCGAAAGTGAATTGGGAATTGGCACGACATTTACCGTTACATTACCCTGGTGTAGGGGCGAAGCATTCGGGCAGTAAATTAAGGCAATCGATCTCCATTTTGAACGGTTAAAGAACTTCATCATTGCTACCCTAGGATCGATGCCATTGACCCCTACATGACTTGCCTCTAAATCGATCTCGAAACACTAACAGCAAAGGCTAGTAAGATAGCTACAATCGCCCCAATAGTAGTATTTAAGATATTCACCACTTCATTGGTCAACCAATCAAAATTTGATTGTAACGTAGCCCCGATAACGCTCTCTAAATTGGTCGCCACAAAAGCAGCAATAATACATAAAATTATACCCATTTCATCGATTAAACCCACACCCCATCCGAGAACAGCGATCGCTACAGATGCGACAATCCCTGCCAGCGTTCCTTCTAAACTAACCGCACCTTCCGTTCCCCGTGCAACGGGTTGCAAAGTGGTAATTAAAAATGTCCGTTTTCCATAGGCTTTTCCCACTTCACTTGCCGAAGTATCCGAAAGTTTGGTTGCAAAACTTGCCACGTATCCCAGGAGGAGAAAAGTGGCGGGAAAACTGGAAATTTGCAAGGTTTCGATCGCCCAAAACCCCAAAGCACAAATCGTTGCCGTCAGTGCCGAACCCCAAACATTTTCCGGACCTCTGGCACCACCACGTTTCTCCGCAATGCCTTCCGCTTCTTTCTGCGCTTTGCCAATGCGCGTTACTCCCGATCCCACTAAGAAATAAAACATGACGACGACATAGCCTCGCCATCCCAAACACCCCCAAATTAAAACTCCTAAAATCCAAGCGTGGACGTATCCCGCCGGAGTGAGTAATTTTTTGGGTAAGAGGAAGGCAATACCGAGTAATACGGTATTTAAGCCGATAGCTAACAGCCAGGGGTTGAGAGAGGAAAGGAAAGATAACATAGGCGATTGGGGAGTTCTGGTTCGATGGTATTGCCAGTCGGCAACTCTCGCAATTCTGTAAAGAAAATTTTAAGCATTCTAACTTATTTAAAATCCAGACATCGAGCCAAATTCAAAGCTTCCAGGCAGTTTAGACATCAAGCCGACTGTAAAAAAATGATGAAGCCATCTTGTTTGACAACCCAGAAATTAAAAATGCAGATTATTTTTAGATAAAGAACTTAGGAGAATCAATCATGAGTCAACACCAGCAAGACGGACAAAATTCATTTGAAGGTGCGGCATTTGTTGCGGGAGGAACGGCAGCCGGTGCAGGAGTTGCCGCAACAGTTGGAGGTATGGGATTAGCGGTAGGCGGCACGGCAGTTGGAATTACCGCAGCACCTGTGGCGGCAGCGGGTGCGGTTGTCGGTTCGGCTGTTTATGGTGCAAAAAAGGCAATTGAAGAAGGAGATGCTTCAGCCATTGGTGCTGTGGTGGCAGGAGCCGCCGGAGGTGCTACCGTATCTGCGGTCGTTGGCGGTATGGGATTGGCTGTTGCTGGAACGGCTATTGGTATTGGTATGGCTCCCGTTGCAGCGGCTGGAGCCGTTGTCGGACTGGCTGGATATGGCTTGAAAAAGTTACTCGGTCACTAAAAGTATGACCCAATCATCCCCTAATCCCATCCAAAAACTCGTGCGAGGTTGGGTTCGCGATTGGATTAACCAAGCCAATACCCAACAAAATTTTCAACCCACTAAACCCAAAACTCACAGAGCGGTATCGCGTCAAAAGCAATCGAATCAGCCGAAACGATCGCGTTCGATTTCCCTATCCGATCGCGTTTCCGTACTGACTCGAGATAAATATCGCTGTGTATTTTGCGGTCGCACTTCTCAACAAGTTCAGTTAGAAGTTGACCACATTATTCCCTTTTCCAAAGGCGGAAGTAACGATCTCAGTAACCTGCAAACTCTCTGTTTTGACTGCAATCGCGGCAAGGGATCTCGACAATTGAGCTAAAAAACTCAATATTTCATATTTTTAGTCATTCTAAACTGAGGGAAAAAATCATGTTGGATGAGGCGAAAGTTATTGGTGCGATCGCCGGTGCTGCTGCATCGGCTGGATCGGGATCGGTAACAGTGGCAACGGTTACAACTTCCGCACCAGGAATCTTAGGAATGCTTGGTTTTGCAACGACAACGACAGTTGCACTTCCTGTCGGAGGTGTCGTTGCTGTGGCAGCTTTAGTTGGCTACGATCTTTACAAAGGAGTGAAAATAGCTAAAGAAAAACATTAAGTTTAAACTCAGATCTGATATTCTCTCCCCAACCCACCTTGGGTTCAAACCCAAGGCTAATAGCTTAAGCTTCAAGATGGCACTGAAACTGATTCGATCCAGGAGTACACAGCTTCACCCATTCAACACCGCCGATAAAACATTCCCGGTAACTGAGCAATTAATCCCAATAATTCCAGTTGAATTAAAATTGCCGAAATCGATCCCGCGTCGCTCCCCACTTTGGCGACGATCGAATCAAAAGAAATCGGTTCGATCGAAATGATTTGAAAAACCCGATCGAGTTCCGGTTCTAAAGACGGTTGCGGAACCGTTACGGGTGGTGAATAAATCACCTTGCTAACCTGCCCCGTTAAGGGAAACTCCGACAATAATTGTAAAAGTTGTTCTTCCCCCAAGATCGCTTTTGCCCCTTTATTTAACAGTTCCAAAGACCCGATCGCGTTGGGATTGTCCAAAGAACTGGGAAGAACGTCGATCTGGCGATCAAAATCTCGGGCAAAATCCGCCGTAATCAGCGCCCCCGAACCCTTCGGTGCTTCCGTGACAATCACCGCCCGACTCAACCCCGCCACGATGCGATTTCGCTGGGGAAAATGGCTCCGATGGGGGGATGTTCCTGCCGGATATTCGCTGAGAATCAAACCGCGATCGAGAATGGTTTCGTACAGAGATCGATTGCTGGAAGGATACACCACATCCACCCCCGTGCCGAAAACCGCGATGGTTTTGCCCCCCGCATCCAAACACGCCAGGTGCGCAGAGCGATCGATCCCCGCCGCCATCCCCGAAACGATAGTAAACCCCCGTTGCGTCAACACCGAACTCAAACGGCGAGTCCAACGCTTGCCGTATTCCGTCGCATTGCGCGTCCCCACGATGGCGATATGGGGAACCGTTTCCCACTCGCGACAAAAGTCAGCGTTGCCGAGATAGTACAACACTGCCGGGGGGTTGGGAATTGCCAGCAAAGTTGGGGGATATTCGGCATCGGCAGGCGTCCAAAAGTGAGGATTTTTTTGCTGGTGTTTTTCCAAGAACCGATCAAGATCCAATTGCGATCGCCCGCTGACGATGCCTTCCACTTTGCGATCGCCCAATCCCTCCACCCGCGCCAACTCCTCCGGCGTCGCCTCCCACGCCGCCGCCAGCGTCCCGAAATGCTGCTGCAACCGCCGCAACAGCACGCTACCGACGCCCCGAATTTGCGACCACGCTACCCAAAACGATCGTTCGTCATTTATCATTTGGAGTTTGGGGTTTGGGGTTTGGGGTTGGTCATCGATCGCTTGTCATTCATTATGGGTGACGAACCACTAACAACTAACTACTAACGACTAACCACTAACAATTACCCATTCCCCTTCTTCAAATATTCAAACACGCTTTTATCGCCAATATCCGGCGGAATTTCCTGAACGACTTTGCGTCCGGCAAAGACTAAAAACAGAACCGCCCACAGTGCCAGCAGCGCCCGTTCTCCATAAACTGGCAAAATCCCAAATAGATGTCCCAACAGCAACAAAGGGACGATCGGCGTTAACAGTTTCGTTTCCAAACGATTGAAGCAAAATGCTTCCTTAAAATAAATACCCGTCAGTGCCACAAACGTAAAACCCATTCCCCATAACGTTTGCGGATTTTGAAAAACCGTCAGCGCCAAGGGATCGGCATGTTGCAGTGCCACCGCCACCGCCGCCACCGTTCCCACCAACCAAAACAGTTGTAGGAGTCGATGTAATTGCACCATGTAAATATGAATGGTGAGGAGACTAACGCCGAGAGCAGTGCAAAAGACAAAATACAGCGGCGTTAAAGCTGCCTGAATCGTCGGATCGCTGCCGTTCCAAAGGGTCAGCGCCGTGCCTACCGCAAAGCATAAAGCGGCAATTGCCAATCCGGCGCGATAGACTATCACCCCTTGGCGATCGGTTTCGGTAATGGTATATTCTCCAAACTGACCGAAGTAAATAATGGGTTCGAGATTCGATTGAGTCATATTTGCTTCTTTTGTATCGTTTCTAACGCTTCAAATTCTAAATATTTTCTAAATTTTATCGATCTTTTGGGTCGATCGATCTCGGGGCAACTGTCTGAAATTCATCGATCAACAACCCTAACCAGTTTAGCAAACCCGCAAACGCCCAGCTTCATCCCCCTTCGAGTGCTTGTCCAGTTCGGGAAAAATCTGATACGGTGGGGCGTAGATTTAATTTTCATTCCCGCGCCATCGGTTGAACTCATGAGCGAATCTCCCACACCGCCCCCAGCAGCCCCTCAGTCCCCCAGCGAACCGCCCCCCAGTTACGTCAAACTCGCCATGCGCAACATGGTGAAAAAAGGCGGTATCTCCATCAAACACTTTGCGCTGACAACTTTCGGGTTGCTGGCATTTCTCGTTGGTATTTCCTATCTGACGCGCTAAATGAATCCGGATTTGCGTCCTCGGCAAATGGAAATTGAAATTGACGTGCAAGCGTGTTTCGAGTTGCCTGCAACCCGCCATGCAGCCTGTTTGGAAATCCTCGATCGAATTTCCGAACAAACCTGGCAAACCTGGTTCCGAACGTGGTTGCCAGCGTTGAATTCCGCCCTCCCAGCAGCCCAAACCTACGAACTCAGCCTGCGTCTAACGGATGATGACCAGATGCAAACCTTGAACCAGTCGTACCGACAACAAAATCGACCGACGGATGTCCTAGCGTTTGCTGCCCTCGAGGCAGAGTTTCCTCACGCCGCTCAAATGCCGCTTTATCTCGGCGATATCGTCATTTCCGTCGAGACAGCTATCCGTCAAGCTCAACAGCAGCAGCACTCAGAAACCGTCGAACTGGCATGGCTGGCAACTCACGGACTGCTCCACCTGCTCGGCTGGGACCATCCCGACGACGACAGCTTGCAAGAGATGCTCGATCGACAAACCGCATTGCTTCAACTCGTCGGTTTGGATTCTCCCGATCGGTGGGCGTAAAGTCGGTACTCGACTATACTGAGCATGAGCTTCAATGCCTTTATCCTATCGTTATCTCTCAATTTGGTGCAATTTTACCTATGAAATCAAGCGAAATCCTATCGGAAAACAAAACTGTGAAGTTTCCCTTACCCAATCCCAAAATCGTGAAGCCGGCTGCGAATAGCCATCTTCAAGACAACAAACCCAATCGCGATTTGTCGTGGAAAGTCGCTCATAACTTATTTATCAGTTTTAAGTATGCGTGGGCGGGTATTTCTTATGCCTTTGCCACCCAGCGAAATTTTCGCATCCACGTTGTCATCGGCAGCATCGCTATCGGCTTGGGTTTCGTCCTCCATCTCGAAGCCGTCAAGATTTCGGTGATCGGCTTGACTATCGGCATCGTTTTAGCCATGGAATTGTTGAATACCGCACTGGAATCGGTGGTCGATCTAACCATCGAACAAAACTATCACCCACTGGCTAAAATTGCCAAAGATTGTGCGGCAGGTGCGGTGATGGTCTCGGCGTTGGCAGCCGTATTGGTCGCTAGTTCCTTACTGATTCCACCGTTATTCTCGGTGGTAGGAGCGGTGATCGGTTTTTAGGGATGAGAGGTCAGACGAGAAAACCGTCTGAAGACTTTGGGGATGAGTTTGCCACCTTCGATCGACATCTGTTGTTCTCAAAC
This sequence comes from Oscillatoriales cyanobacterium M59_W2019_021, assembly GCA_015295945.1. Lineage (GTDB taxonomy): Bacteria > Cyanobacteriota > Cyanobacteriia > Cyanobacteriales > Geitlerinemataceae > DVED01. The sequence continues at coordinate 5,949 of DVED01000147.1, forward strand.
TGATGAGAAACAGTTTCGCATTCCCAAAAAATGGGAAGCGCTAGCTTGCACTACAGACCCATGCTAAACTATTATCTTTACGCTCAACAACTTGCTGCTTTCTTCCCTTAACGAATGATTATTGTTATCGATAATTACGATAGTTTTACTTATAATTTAGTCCAGTATTTAGGAGAGTTGGGTGCGGAATTACCCGTAGCGAGTGAGGTTCGAGTTTACCGCAACGATCGCGTTTCTCTAGAAGAAATTCGCAACTCGGATGCCGCCGGAGTCGTCATTTCACCCGGTCCCGGTCGCCCCGAAGATGGGGGAATTTCCATGGAGTTGATACGAGAATTGGGGGCAACACTACCGATTTTAGGCGTCTGTTTGGGTCATCAAAGTATCGGACAAGTCTTTGGCGGTCACATCGTTCCGGCTCCCGAATTGATGCACGGCAAAACCTCTGAGGTGAGCCATACCGGAGTTGGAGTTTTTCAAGGCTTAGAAAATCCCCTCACGGCAACCCGATATCATAGCTTAGTTATCGATCGCCCCTCGTGTCCCGATGTTTTAGAAATTACCGCATGGGTTGAAGATGGTACGATCATGGGCGTGCGCCACCGACAATATCCTCACATCGAAGGCGTACAATTTCATCCTGAAAGTATCTTAACTCATTCAGGAAAAGCCATCTTACGAAATTTTTTAAAATCGATTAGTCATTAGTCCTTTGAGTTTGGGGTTGGTTATTCTTTATGGAGCATTTATCATTTATCATTGGCGATGAACCACTAACCACTAACTACTAACTACTACAAAAAAGATGAAACGACGACAGGCTCTTCGCTATCTCCAAACGGGTGCATTAGCCGCAGCAACAATGGCGATCGCCGCTCGCACCTCCCAAGCCCAAACCAACAACAGTTTGATCATTCGTTGGTTCGGTCATACCTGTTTTCTCTTTTCCGGCGGCGATCGCAAAATTTTAGTCAATCCCTTCCGACCGATCGGCTGTACGGCAGGATATCGCACCCCAACTGCCGATGCCGACCTGGTTTTAGTTAGTAGTTTGTTACTCGATGAAGGCAATCTCGATGGGTTGCCCGAAGACCAAAAACTCTTATTTGAACCGGGAGCGTATCGCCTGGGAAATTTGCAATTTCAGGGCATCAAAACCGATCACGACGATCGCGGAGGCCGGCAATTCGGCTCGAATATTGTCTGGGGATGGATGCAAGCCGGAATCAAAATTCTCCATCTCGGCGGTGCAGCAGCCCCCATCAACTTCGACCAGCAAATTCTCATGGGTCGTCCGGACGTACTGCTGCTTCCCGTTGGCGGCGGACCCAAAGCCTACGATCCCCAAGAAGCTGTAGCTGCGATGGAATTACTCAGTCCGAAAATCGTCATTCCCACCCACTACCGCACCCAAGCCGCCGACACTACCACTTGCGAGATCCAACCCTTAGATGATTTTCTGGCATTGGTTAGCGGCAAAAATATTCGTCGGGTTGGCAGCGATACAATTTCTCTGACTCCCAGCGATCTCCCGGACAATGGAACGGACATTGTGGTTTTAAGTTATCAATTTTAGTAAGAGGGTTTTGGGGTTTGGGGTTTGGGGTTTGTTAGTGGTTAGTGGTTAGTTGTTATTGGTCACTGGTCACTGTTTCCCTCCTGCTCAAGAAAGCTCCCCCTGTCTCCCCCCTGCTCTCTTCATTCTGAACTCCTGCAACTCCTGTAGGCGCAGCCAGTGCGAAGCACTTACTCCTGAACTCCTGAAAGATTATGGAAATCTACCGTCAAAGAAGAGAACAATTAATGGCTAAAATCGGCAATGGCACGGCGATTTTTCGCAGTGCGCCGATGGCTGTGATGCACAACGATGTCGAGTATGCGTTTCGCCAGGATAGTAATTTTTTCTATCTGACGGGATTTAACGAACCGGATGCAGTGGCGGTGTTTGCTCCTCACCACGAAGAACACCAATTTATATTGTTCGTGCAGCCTAAAGATATCGAGAAGGAAACCTGGACGGGATATCGAACGGGAGTGGATTTAGCGAAGGAAATGTACGGGGCGGATGAGGCATATTCTATTACTGAATTAGATGAAAAATTACCGCAGTATTTGGAAAAAGCCGATCGCATTTACTACCATGTCGGTCGCGATCGGGCGTTCGACGATACCATTCTCCAACACTGGCAACAACAGCGCCGATTGTACTACCGTCGTGGCACTGGACCTCGGGCGATCGAAGATTCGGCGGTATTAACCGATCCCTTACGGCAAATTAAAACACCGGAAGAATTGGAATTGATGCGTCGCGCCGCTGAAATTGCTGTAGACGCGCACAACTTAGCCCGAGAAATTGCTCGTCCGGGACGGTACGAGTACGAAATTCAGGCGGAGATGGAACGGTTATTTGGAGTGAATGGGGGCAGTCCCGCGTATCCCTCGATCGTCGCTTCTGGGGGAAATTCCTGCATTCTCCACTACGTTGAAAACAATCGGCAAATGCAAGATGGCGATTTACTCCTCATTGATGCCGGGTGTTGCTATCAGTATTATAACTCGGATATTACCCGCACGTTTCCAGTTGGAGGTAAATTTAAACCCAATCAAAAAATTATCTACGAACTGGTTTTAGAAGCCCAAAAGCAGGCACTTTCTAAAATCAAACCTGGCATTCCCTACAACGAACATCACGATGCTGCCGTGCGCGTTATCGTCGAAGGTTTAATGGAATTGGGGCTGCTGGTTGGTGATATCGAGGAAATCATTAAAGAGGAAAAATACAAGCCTTTTTATATGCACAAAACCGGTCATTGGTTGGGCTTAGACGTTCACGATGCGGGAGCGTACAAGCATAGCGAAGAAGAGTGGCAAATCCTCCAACCCGGTCAAGTTCTCACCGTGGAACCGGGAATTTATATTTCTCCATTCCTCAAACCCGTCGAGGGACAGCCGGAAGTGGATTCGCAATGGCACGGAATTGGCGTTCGCATCGAAGATGACGTTTTGGTAACGGAAACGGGATGCGAAATTTTGACGGCAGGCGTGCCGAAATCAGTGGAAGAGATGGAGAGGTAACGATATTATTACGTGACATCAGCGTCAGATTCTCCCAAAACTTAACGGGGACTCAGGCAGGACCCAGATTTCCGGCGCACGATCGAGAAGGCGGCGATCGCGAGATTGAGAATCTCGACCGCCGATGCCTACAATGTTAAGTAATGTAAACCGACCGTGGAAAAATACCATGTTAAACTTCATGTCACTCTTTGGTACGGGCAAAAAGCTGACCCTACCGACGCCGGAAGAAGCGCTGCCAGGACGATCGAAAGCCATGCCCGTTCCGGAAAAACACTACGTCAACGGTAATCCCCTCAAACCCCCGTTCCCCGAAGGCTTAGAAATGGCGATGTTCGGTTTGGGCTGTTTCTGGGGTGCTGAACGGAAATTTTGGCAAGTTGAGGGCGTTTATACCACCGCCGTGGGTTACGCTGCCGGATTGACCCCCAACCCTACCTATCAAGAAGTTTGTACGGGGATGACGGGACATAACGAGGTAGTATTCGTCGTTTTCGATCCCCAGGTGGTGAGTTACGAAAGCTTGCTGAAAGTGTTCTGGGAAAGCCACAATCCCACCCAAGGAATGCGCCAGGGGAACGACGTGGGAACCCAGTATCGCTCCGGTATCTACGTCTACTCCGACGAACAACGTCAGCTAGCTCAGGCTACGCGCGATCGCTATCAAGACGCCCTCAAAGCGGCGGGTTATGGTGAAATTACCACGGAAATTCTCGACGCACCGGAGTTCTACTACGCCGAAGATTATCACCAACAATACCTAGCCAAAAATCCCGGCGGATATTGCGGTTTGGGCGGAACGAACGTCGCGTGTCCGGTTTCGCCGATCGCCAAATCAGTGGATTAACCATCCAATATTTCGAGATCGTACTCCCTTGCGATCGATCTGCGGTCTACCCGTTAAACGGTTGTCGAGATCGATCGCGACAAAAGGGGGTCGATCGAGCGGATTTTAGAAGACGGCATGGGAACGAGAAAAAGGGGATTTAATCCCTTGAGGCGGAAAGATATCGACAAGAGAGAACGATAAGGATACCTCGAGAAAACTAGCTTTTCCTCACGATCGGAGAGCACTTTCTCGCGGAAAAAACGACGGCTGCAACCCAGAAAAATAACGGCGAATGATGATTGTAGAGTAAGCTGTTTTAAAATTGAAACGGGTTGATTAAACTTAGTTCGTATCGGAAACGGTCGGATTCAAAATCTCAAACGAGAGAAATGGGTAAAAATCGATGGATAGAAACGAGCGAAAGCCTGCTTAGCTAGCAGGCTTTCTAAATCTGGAAGCGATCGCAACTTTCGTCAATTAGAGCTTAGTAAGCACCGCTCCGATTGAGAACCACAAAGATCGTTTTGAGAATCAGTTGGATATCGTAGCTCAGCGACCATTTATGCTGATAGCGGATATCCATATCAACGATTTGGTCGAAGTCCGTGATGGAAGAACGACCGTTGGCTTGCCATTCACCAGTCATACCGGGTTTAACATCCAGACGCTTCCAGTGACGGGGGCTGTAGTTGGCAACTTCATCGGGAGTGGGAGGACGAGTCCCGACGAGGCTCATATCTCCCATCAGCACGTTCCAGAACTGGGGCAGTTCGTCGAGGCTGGTACGACGGAGAAAGCGACCGATGCGGGTAATGCGAGGATCGTTTTCGCATTTGAAGATATGACCGCTTGCTTCGTTTTCCACAAGGTGCTTTAACTTTTCTGCCCCAACCACCATCGAGCGAAATTTCCAAATCCGGAAGTGTTTTCCGCGATAACCGCAACGGACTTGACCGTAGAGAATCGGACCGGGGTCGTCGAGTTGAGTGGCGATGATGACAGGGATGGCAACGAGAGCCGTAATGGCTAAACCAACGATTGCTCCGAGGATATCAATCAGGCGCTTCGCTTTACTGCTCACAGAAGCGTGAACGCTGGGACGAGAGCGAAGAACGGAGAAGGGGATGGCGGATTGAGCGGGTGGAGTGGAAAGCATTATGATAATTCTCAGTTGGGATTTGCTTGCTTGACAATTTTTCTTTTCACCCCAATCTTATGAAGAGCCTTGGCAATCGTGCAGTAGTTAAGTCTGGATTTGACTGAATTTTTACAGATTGATAGCTCTGTGTGAAGATCTTCTCATCGAAAGATCTGATTCTATCCCGGAGCAACATACTAGGAAGCCGAACGCGACATCATCGTGTCAACCCAAATGCAGAAGAACTTTAAAGAATCGGTGATTTTAATTAAAGTTCTTGACGTGCAACTTTGTTCTAGTTAAAGAACGCTTTTTAGCTCGGAAGCGGGGCAGGATATCCACTCTGTTTGAGCGAATCGTTGCAAGTACGCTTAGACATATCACGCCGTTCGGGCGATCGCCTAGGGTAACGACCTGGGATTTGCCCAATCTTTACGGGGTTTGCGAGTTTTGTAAAGTTTTGATGTTAAAGGGAAACCACCCTTACGATTGCTTACCCCAATCGTGCCTGTCCGACCCCCAAACTCATGATCGTGGGGTCGTTTAGAGTTTGGACGGTATCTGCCGTCACGCGATGTAAATATTGGCGCAATCGCTCAACCCGATCGGGGTGGGGGCGATATATCCGTTCGCCCACGCACTCGAAGGGAGGCAGCCTCAAGGCTTCATACAGAGGGTGTTGTCGCGATCCCGGAGTTAACCACCGGGCGTCAGGTTCGGTGGGAACGAGACCGGGGGGCAACTCGCCGTCTAGAAACGCCAAAATGCGAGGCTGGCAGACCCGAACGTTAATGCCTCGGCGTTCGAGGAGTGGGAGCAGTTCGGGAACGGACAGGGCGCTGTTGGGAAACGTCTCCAGCAGTTCTCGCAGGAGAAAATAGTCGCTGTAGTGAGGGGCGATCGTTCCTACCAGAGAGCGATAGAGGGGTAAAGCGGCTAAGCCGTAGGCGACCCGAGAACAACTCACCGATCGTCCGCTGGGGTAGATATCTTGGGCGATGGTGGCATTGGGAAGTTTTTGGCGCAACCACCGGGCGATCGCTGTCCAGGAAGCATTCCCCCCCGTACAGAGTGCTTGAGTGATGCCCTCGACGGACGCGCCAGTGCGGCTTAACAATCCATTTAACTCGCGGTTGAGTCGCTGGACGTAAGCCACCAGAACGCGGCTTTCCACATCTCGCCGCCGGACTCGAATAGTTCGATCGCCCCATTCCACAGTCAATCGCTCCTGCTCGGGCAGTCGAACTTTAATGTCGATCGCCGCCTGCAAGAGAAACTGCCCCAAGGTCGAACCGTGCAACCACTGCTCGAAGACGATGCGAGTGGCGAGGTCGGGCTCTCCCGGTTGGGGTAACAGGGGAGCGTCCAGTGCGGCAAATTCCGATCGCAATTCGCGATCGCTTAACAACACTTGACAGATAATATCTTGGTCGATGGCGCGACCCCCGTAGGGAAAACTCTGGCGTCGAAAGCGATCGTAAGTGAGTTCTTCTAAGCTTTCGGGTAAATCCACCAATACCAATTCCGTCGCCGTCGCACCCGCTTCGATGGTCAGGGTCGTGCCGCCCCATTCCGGCGAAAATTGCCAATTCTCTTCTGGCGGATGGGGGGAAGCATGACTCGGCAGTGCTGACAAGACCGCCGCGATCGACTCTTCGAGGAAGACCACTTGCTCCGGACGCCGTACCAATCCGGCGTTGAAGATGGCTTCGCGGAGGTTGAACCGATAGGCTTCTCCTTGGAGATTGCCGATGCCGATGGCGATTCCGGCGAGTTGCGGGATGCGATCGTCGGTTGCACTCAGATCTAGATCGGTCAGCCTCAAGTTTTCTGCCGCGAGATCGTATGCCGATGCGTTCTGCCCCAAGGTTGACAGTAAGGCTTCTACGGCAGAGCAGACATCTTGCATGGGTAACGCTTGTCCTGGCGACCACTGCACGATCGGCTGGGACTGTCCATCGTCGTCCGTCCAGCACAACCCCGCATTCAAACAAGCATCGAACCCCTGCAATAAAAGTTCCCCAGGGTTGGCGTCCCCGAGAGCTGTGTCCGCAGCCTGTAAGTTCAAAGCTTCAAACCCGACGGCAACGATTTCCGCTGCTGATTTTTCTAAGGAAAGATAAGCCGTTGCCGGCAAGCGAAATACCCGTTCGGGGGGATGGGGCGGCTCGGATTTCCACCAGTACATGGGATAGAGGGCTGCGGTGGGGCGGTGCAGCAACACCGCTGAAATTCCCGTCGTCCCGACATCCAATCCCAAGTACCAATCTTCCGACGGTTGGCGTTTGTCGAGATCGGCGATCGGGGCGGGGGGTTCCTCCGGGGAAAATGCCGGAAAAATGGCATCGAGTTCGGCGTCGGTGGGTTGCCGATCTTCTGGCTCTAATACATCAGATTCTTCTAGGCGATGTAAATCTGACTCGAGTTTTTCCAGGATCGAGGGATCGAGTTGCAAATCTTCTTCGGCTTCGAGATCGCTCTCGTCGTTCGGTAGCAAATTTTCCTCGGGTGAGGCGTGCAGATAGCTCTCTTCAGTGGCAAAATCGTCGGCGATCGCTGGGAGCGATTCCCAGGTTTGCGCGTTGGCATCGGCACTCGTTTCCAGGGCTGTGTGGGGGATCAGATCGGTCAAGGCGGCGATCGTATCGTCGGCGGTGGGGGCTTCGACCCAATCGAAATCTGCCGCTGGGCGATGTTCGTCCCTCAGTGGGGGACGCGAGTGCGACGGGCTGGCTGGGAGGGTTGCCGCGCGAGGCGAAACTGCTGCCGTACCGGGCGAGAAATCGCCAAATGCCCACCAATCCAGGTCGTCGGAGTCCTTTTTCGGGGGAGGATTTTCGGCTAAGAGGTTGGCATATAAATCGTCCAACTCGCTGGAGGTGGCAGGCAATTGAGAGGATGAGGACTGACGAACTGCCGCCTCTAATTCTAAGTCGATCGCGGTAGCAGTTTCTTCCGGCGACGGCAGCGGACTCTCGGCATCTAAATCTAGCAGGTGCAGGGCATCCTCCATCTCATCAGAGGGGGAGGAGTTGGGAGAGCGCGCGGGTTGGAGAGATTCGGGTTCGAGATTCATCGGCGGATCGAGTTCGTGGGGATTGGGGGTTGGGAACGGGCAACGCGAACGGGAGTGCTGTGCGGACGAGCATAGGACAACCCTTGCCAGGGATCGCATCGAGAACGACCCGATCTACCAACGCCAATCGATGTTCCCGCAGCGTTTCCAGCAGCCGTTCTCTGGAAAGCTCGAGGGTGGGAATCGGTGGCAAGGGGGTCGTGTCCCTCAGCGCATTCCCGAGGGAAAATGCCAACAGAAGGCAGAAGATAGATTTTTGTCAGACGCTCGAACTCCGAGCCAAAACTCTTTCTCCTCAAGGAAGAAGCTTGTACCCTTCTTTTTGGGTCGGAAAATCGGGGATGGGACACGGAAGTGCCAAGCCGGAAATACTGTTGAAATGTCCGATGGAGACGAGTGGGAACTGGAGGAGTAGAAGCGCACGCTCGTACGCCCTGACTGAATTTTCCTTCGGATCGGTTCGCCGTTTGCCCTAGAGACTCCCTGTGAGAGTCGCGCCCCGATTGCCAAAAACAGACACTTGAAAGGAGGGAAGCAGAAGTGGGTTCGAGCCGTTGTTCCGATGCCGAATGCGAGGGGATGGCAACCCAATTCTCGACCCTCACCAGCGAGAACGCCGAGTCGAGACTTAGATCGACCTCTGCGATCAGCGATTGAATTCGCTCCCAATCAGAACCCATGGATGACACCCCCAAGCGATCGTAACCGCGTCCAATGTTATGCTACGATAACGGTTCCCCGGATGCGAGCCGTCGTTTTAACTTCGGACTTTGAACCCGATGGCAGTTCCGATCGATGGCCAACCTTCGGCAGCGACGTTGTTCTGGCGAAGGTTGGCAAACTTCGGGGTAGAGCCGTTTAGATAGCCGATCCCTCGTTTCCAGCCCGAGGAGAGCCTGCCAATTGACTCGTCGGTCGGTCACAGAACTTAACGCGGTCAGTAGCTATCATAATAAAATGTATGACGTACGATCCAATCTATAGCCGATCAGCGGAACCCGGTCAGCTTTCTACTCCCAAATTTTTTGGGATTTGCGATCGATTTTTACGATTATCGAGATCTTAGATTAATTTACTTTTAGAATTTACAACATGATGGCTTCATGGAAGACCGATTCAATCCCCGCGATGCTTACACCACCGACCCGGAAGTTGAGAAGTTAATTCGCGCTTCATCCTTTTTTGAAGGCTTGCCCGACGAAGTCGTCGATAGTGCCATCTCGCACGTTGTCACGCGATCGCATCCGGCCAATCAAGTCATCTTGTTGGAAAATGACTGGGGAACATGCGTTTATTTCATCTTAGAAGGGTGGGTGAAAATTCGCACCTACAATTTAGATGGCAAAGAAGTGACGCTCAATATCTTGGGTCGCGGCGAAATTTTTGGAGAAATGGCAGCCCTCGATGAGGTTCCCCGATCGACGGACGCTATCACTCTCGCTCCCACCACCATCGGCAATATGCCCGCCCAGGATTTTGTCAACTTGGTGAAAATGGAACCCTTAGCTGGGGTGCGCCTGTCCCAATTGATGGGACGACGCCTGCGACAAGTGAACCGCCGCTTGCGGTTGCGGGAGTCGGATAGCACCTCCCGAGTTGCCGATATCCTCTTGTTTTTGGCGGAAGGTCAAGGCAAGCGCATTCAAGAAGGGGGCTGGGAAATTCCCAACTTGCCCCATCGCGAATTGAGCAGTTTGAGCGGACTGGCTCGCGAAACGGTGACGCGGGTGTTGAGCAAATTGGAAAAGAAAGGGCTGATCTCTCGCGATCGCGATACGGTTTGCATTCCCGATCCCCAAGCTATGGAGCGATTGCTCATCCAATAGCGATCTCGATGTTTTGCCCGTTTCGGCTCTGTTGCTCCTTCGTCTCCCTCCACGTTTCATGACTCAGTATCGCGATCGCCCGCCCGAATCAGAGCCTTCTCAACCCGAGGTCAAATCCTCCCCTCCCCTGGCTATGGTGGAGACGGCATTTTTAGCCAGTACGGCGAGTTTGATTTGGTTGATTAACGTTTACTTCCGCCTGACGTCGTTGCTGCGGATGTTTTTCCCGATCCCCATTGCGTTGGTGTACCTGCGGTGGGGCAATCGCGCGGCGTGGATGAGCGCGGCGGTTTCGGGATTGTTGCTATCGGTCTTGCTCGGTCCGACGCGCAGTATTTTGTTTATCGTACCTTACGGGTTGTTGGGCGTGCTTTTGGGGTTCTTCTGGCGGCGCAAAGCCAGTTGGCTCTTTTCCATCGGTACGGGAACGCTGTTGGGGGCATTCGGCACGTTTTTCCAAATCGGATTGCTGTCGTTGCTGTTGGGGGAAGATTTGTGGGTCTACATCACCGTCCAGATTACCGGATTGGTCGGTTGGGTATTTGAAAAACTGGGATGGCTTGCCGAACCCAGTTTAACTTTGGTGCAAGCCGTTGCCGCACTAGCGATTTTGGTGAACAATGCCGTTTATCTGTTTGTCGTGCATTTGGTGGCGCTGGTTCTGCTCGATCGCCTCGGCAACCCCATCTCCCGCCCGCCGGAATGGGTGCGGGTGTTGTTGGATTATGAGGAATAGGTAATGGGTAATGGGGTTTTAAGGCAGGAGGCAGGGGGAGCAGGGGGAGAAAACAGTGACCACTAACCACTAACCACTAACCACTAACCCACTCCAAACTTATTACTTATTGCTTAAATACAGGCGGTGCGTTTCGTTCCGGTGGCACTCCCTACCTCTCTTTAATACGACGCGGATACGCACTCGTGTCGGTAAATTCCGATATAGTCCATAATCGTTTTCACGGCTTCGGGGCGCATATTGCGATCGCCGGAAAAGTTGGAGATCGCAGAATTGACGACTTGGTAAACGGCACACCAATTTTTTGGACCTTCTCGAAATTCGCGTTGCGACTGGACGAGGGCGCGAATCATGATGATTGAGAAGTCTCGGGGTGCTTCGGCAACCGCCAGATCTAGCAGTTCTAGAGCGTTGGTTTGTTCGACTTCTCCACTGCCGCCGATGGGAGCATTGAGGGAGAAACGGCGATCCATTGCCAGTAAGTATCCCATGGCGAAGGTTTCTTCTGGGGTCAGCAGGGCGAGGGTCATCTGTGACGGTTCGATGTTTTTTTGGCTGGCGAGGTAGGCTAAATAGCGCTCTGCGTTGGCTTGCGGCTCGTTCGACCAGCCGATTTGGTTGACGATGGCAGCGCGGATGTCGTTGGGGATTTCGGGGCTACCCAGGACGGCTAAGACGCGATCGTCGAGTCCCCATTCGGCAGTATAGCGAACGATTTCGACATCGTGATAGGCTGAGGCGAAGGGAGTTGAGGTTAGGGGACTGTCGGCAAGGGCGGCGGGTGCGACGAGAATCGCGCTGGTGGCAACACTGACGACGATCGCCGGAACGAAGCACTCGAATTTCATGGGTCTTTGGGCGTGAAGGGATCGGGTCAGATCTACATCCTCGATGGACGCAATTCCCGATTTCAAACGATTCTCCTAAAACTCGATCGCTTATTACTTATTACTCAATCATGATTTGGGATGCTATCGCTGCTAACATAACCCAAGCGACTGGAAAAAAGTTCGAGATTGCCAACTCGCGATCGGTCGCTGGCGGTTGTATCAATCAAGGCAATGCCATTACCGACGGCAAGCGTACCTTTTTTGTCAAGCTCAATCGCGCGGCTGACGTCGAAATGTTCGCGGCGGAAGCGCTGGGGGTGCAGCAAATGTGGGACACCCAAACCATTCGGGTTCCCCAACCCATTTGTTGGGGAACGGCGGAAAATTCGGCTTATTTAGTCTTGGAATGGTTGGATTTGCGCGGTGGCAGTACGGCAGGTGCGTGGTCCCAAATGGGGTGCAAATTAGCGGAAATGCACCGTCGGGGAACGGCGAAACAGTTCGGTTGGGATCGCAATAATACGATCGGTTCGACACCGCAAATCAATCACTGGACTTCAGATTGGGCAACGTTTTTTGCCGAACATCGCATCGGCTATCAATTGCGGTTAGCGGCACGCCAGGGAATGCACTTTAACGGGGGGGAACGCCTCATCGAAAAAATTCCCGAACTCCTCGCCGGATACGATCCCCAACCCTCTTTGGTTCACGGAGATTTGTGGGGAGGCAACGCATCGGTAACCTCAGAGGGAGAACCCGTCATTTTCGACCCGGCAACGTATTACGGCGATCGGGAAGTGGATATTGCCATGACCGAATTATTTGGCGGGTTTCCTCGGGAATTTTACCGGGGATACCATGAGGCTTGGGCGATCGATCCGGGTTACGAACGACGAAAACCGCTCTACAATCTCTATCACCTTCTCAATCATTTTAATTTGTTCGGTGGCGGTTATGCCGGACAAGCCGAGCGGACGATCCAACAACTGTTAAAAACTTGCTGAGCGATCACCTCGAGGTATAGCCATATGCAGTCGTGTTAGGACACAAGAGATTGTGGGCAGGGGAGCTGTCTTGAGCAGGGGGAGAAAAACAACTAGCAACTAGCAACTAGCAAACCCCAAACTCCAAACCCCGAAACCCAATGTACAATGTGGGGGAAGTCCTCGGCGCGTTGGATTGAATGGAACTGGATCGAGCCTGTGTTTTGGTGGTGGACGATAACGAAGCCAACCGCGACTTGTTGCGGCGACGCCTGAAAAAACAGGGCTATTCGGTGACCGTTGCCGAAAATGGCTATCGGGCGCTGGAGTTAATCGAGTCGGAACCGGTGGATTTGGTTCTACTCGATATCATGATGCCTGGGATGAACGGCTATCAGGTGTTGGAGCAAATTAAAGCCAATCCGGACTTGCGACACATTCCCGTCCTGGTGATTTCGGCACTCGACGATCTCGATAGCGTGGTCAAATGTATCGAGTTGGGGGCGGAAGATTACCTGTCTAAACCGTTCAATCCCATTGTGCTGAAAGCGCGGATCGGGGCGTGTTTGGAGAAGAAGCGGCTGCGCGATCGCGAAAAAGCGTATTTGCAACAGTTGAGCCAAGAGCGAGAAAAATCGGAACGCTTACTGCTGAGTATTTTACCCCAGCCGATCGCCGAACGACTCAAACAAGATCCCCACACGATCGCCGATAATTTTCAAGATGTCTCGGTTCTGTTTGCCGATATCGTCGGCTTTACGCAACTGTGGTCGCGGATTTCCCCTGCCGAACTGGTGGAACTGCTCAACGAGATTTTTTCGGCGTTCGATCGCTTGGCGGATTTGCACGGATTGGAGAAAATTAAAACCATCGGCGATGCTTATATGGTGGTTGGCGGATTGCCCATTCCTCGCAAAGACCATGCCGAGGCGATGGCAGACATGGCATTGGATATGCAAAAAGCCATTCAAGAATTCAACCAAGGGTATCTACACGCCAGTCCCGATGCCGATCGCGAACCGTTGAGTATTCGCATCGGCATGAACACCGGAGCGGTGGTGGCTGGGGTAATCGGTAAAAATAAATTTATTTACGATCTGTGGGGCGATACGGTGAATATCGCCAGTCGCATGGAATCCCACGGAATCGCTAACGCCATTCAAGTCACTGAAAATACGTACGATCGCCTCAAAGATCGCTATAGTTTTCAGAAACGCGGCATCATTGATGTCAAAGGAAAAGGTCCGATGACCACTTATTTACTGATCGATCGAAACAAAACGAATGGGGGCTAAGCATAGTTCTGGCATCGGGCGATGGCGGTTCGGCTCGATCGGGTGCGGTATGATTTTATCGGTATGGCTGGGATGGCCGTGGCATTGGACTGTGCCACCGAGGGAGAGCAATTTCCCGTCAGTTGTCCTGGCAGTTGCCGCCTCTCCCCAAGATCGGGCAAATCCTCCCAATCACCCCCTGCTGTGGGTCATGGGATTGCCACTGCTGGCGGGGGTGGGCGTGACGATGGTTCTCCAGGGGTTGGAAAAACGCGCCGATCGCGATGCCCAGAAGTTAGAACGCTTGCAAGAGGATGCCCTGTCCCAACTGTCGGTTTTGGTTGCCGAAAGTCAGAAGGTGTTGCAAAACGCCCGTGCCTGCCTTCACCGACCGCCAACAGTCGTCTCCCTCGATCAATATCCCCTGAGTTTGCCGCCGGAGGTTTCCACCCTGGAACTGGCTAAAATTCGCGAGGATTGCCAGCAGGGCGATCGGTTGGTCATCGAAGGACGGTATGCCGAAGCCATTGCCCTGTACGATCGCGCCCTGTTGGTGCGCTGCGACGCCCATCAGGTGTGGAACAATCAAGGGGTGGCGTTCTTCTACCTCCAACAGTACGAACGGGCGATCGCCGTCTGCGATCGAGCTTTAGAACTCCGACCCGACTATGCCGAAGCGTGGAACAATCGGGGGAGCATCCTCGCCCAGTGGCAGCGCTTGCCCGACGCCCTGACCTGTTATGACAAAGCTTTACAATTGCAGCCAACTTATGCCGATGCTTGGTATAACCGAGGTCTGATTCTCCACGAGTTGGGACAATATACCGAATCGCTGCTGTCCTACGATCGGGCGATGCCCCAACAGCGCGATCGCCCCGAACTGTGGCGCCATCGCGGTCTGGCACTGGTGGCACTCAACCAATACGCCGCCGCCATCGCCGCTTACAACAAAGCGCTCTACCTGACCCCCGCAGACCCCGATCTGCTCTACCGAAAAGCGGGTTGTTACGCCTTACAAGGTACGATCGATTTAGCCTTCGCCACCTTGCAACAGGCGATCGACGGTTGCCCCGCCTATCGCCAATCGGCAAAAATCGATGCCGAGTTCGCCCCCTTACGCGGCGATCCGCGCTTTCAAGAACTGGTTGAATGGGGTTAGTTATTAGTTATTAGTTATTAGTTATTGGTCATTTGGGGATTTGCTAGTTGCTAGTTCGCTTTTCTTCCCCTACTCAAGAAAGCTCTCTTCCTCCTGAACTCCTGAACTCCTGATTTATGATGTTTCGGTTTTCCCTTGCCCTAGTTGTATCCGCCGTTTTGGGATCGACATCTGCGGCGGTCGCGCAGCGACTCCCTCGGAGTATCGCCCAAACCCCGACGCCCCAACCCGCGCCGCCTGCGACAACTCCGGCGCCAACCGTTCCCGTTGCCGCGCCGACACCGACACCCGCGCCGCCCCAACCGGAACTCGATCGCGAAAGCGTGCGGGAGTGGGTGCGCCAGAGCGTTCGGGAGAATTTGGAGGAAAGCAAATGGGTGGACGATCGCGTCGAAACAGAAGTCGATCGGAAATTGGCGTTCTCATTTAAGTTGTTGCAAACCCTCACGGGATTGTTGATTTTCTTGTCGGTGGCGGGAGCGATCGCCCTGTGGTTCCAGCGACGCCATCTTGCCGATCAGGTGCTAGCTCAAATCGATCGCAAACTGTCCGGCGAATTCAAAGCGGATTTGGAAGGGAGGATTGCCGATCGGCTCGATCGGCAGTTGAGCGATCGATTGGCGGCGATCGAAAGCACCCAAACCCCCGCCCAGCTTCAGGAAATGGTGTCGATGGCGCTGTCGGTGCAAAATCTGATTGCCAACGCCCGCACTACCCTCGAAGAAGCGGTACGCACCCAAGATCGCTTTAGCGAGCAACTCCAAGAACTGTCGGATTACCACCTGGCACAAGCTCGCGCCCGCATGGACGCTGGCGACTACGCAGCGGCGATCGAACTCTACGACAAAGCCGGACAACTGCGGGAATACGATCCGCAAATTGCCCGTGCCAAAGGGGAAGCTTTGCTGAAGTTACAGCAGTACGACGAGGCGATCGACGCTTACGGCGCGGCGATCGAACTCGAACCAGAAAATGCCCGCGCCTGGTACGGCAAAGCTCGCGGGTACGCCTTGCAACGCCAGGGAGAACAGGCGATCGCCTGCTTGCAACAGGCAATGCGACTCGATGCGGAACTGCGAACCGAAGCCCAAACCGAGCCAGATTTTGCCCTGATTCGGGAAGATGAATGGTTTCAAGCGGCGATCGGCGAAGTTTTTCCACCTCTCCCCGATGTCTGAACGGGGAGCAGGGGACACGGGGACACGGGGACACCTTACAAGGGAATGTTTTTTAGATTCCGGGTGGAGATGGGCAGGGGAAGCCGGGGAGGCTTTCTTGAGCCGGGGAAGCAAAACCCTCGAATTTTCGTTCCAGTCTACTCATCAATTTCACCAATTGTGAAAAACATACCCTTGAGAGCACGGAGACACGGGGATAGTGAAAACCAAAGCGCTAGTAGTAATTAACAAACCCCAAACACCGAACACCCAACCCCCAACGACCAATGACCAATGACAAGTGACCAATAACTAATAACTAACTATTAACCCAATTCTATTTTTTTATTAATAAAACCTTAACTTTGATCGCCAAAACTTGAGGTATAATAGGACTATATAATGTGTTAAAATTATAAAGTGCGTGGATAGTTTCCATCGAAACTTAGTGATTTTGTTTGACACTCGATCGACTTGATGCGTTTTAGAAAATATCCATC
>DVED01000104.1 GCA_015295945.1 Oscillatoriales cyanobacterium M59_W2019_021
AACAGGTCTTCTAGACTAAGCATGGGGCAAGCGGGAGGTTGATGGTTGGCTCTTTCAGCCTACCCGCTTCGCTCCTCCTTATCCAAAATTGACGTTACAGACGTTACTTATTCGCGTTTTTGATAGGCTAAATAGACGGCTTCTAAAAATTGATCGGCGGTTACGCCTTTGGGCATTCTTTCCAGGGCGATCGCCGCTATTGCCTTTTGGGTCAGCTGTCGGGCGATTTGTTTTTTGGCATCGGGAAATAGGGTCGATCGGCGGCGTAAATATTCGCGAATGGCAGCAAAGTCATCGGGTGGCAATCCCGAAAGATCGGCAGCTTGCAAGAGGCGATCGGCTAAATCTCGAGCCGGATCTGAAATGGGAAATTCTGCCGCCGTTACCGCTTCTTCATCTTGTACGACTAAAGTTCCCGCAACCCAATCCCCCACGCGCTTTTCTCGCTTTCCCAGCATAATCATAAACGCGCCGATAAAGAAGAAATCATCAACAGGTCGCAGTAACGATCGCAATGTTGCCTGTTGCAAACCGATGGGTCTGCCGTCGTCGCGAATTACGCGAATTCTGGCTCGTTTTTTTCCCGGAGTTTGTCCTTGCCAAAGGGTTTCAAAAAAGACGAAATAGCCGACGTAAACGAAGAAAAAGACTAATCCCAAAATGGCATAGTACCAAAGCTCGAAGCGATCGCTCCCGACCCAATTTTGCAAGAAGTCACCCCAGGCAAGGGTAAACCAGAGCCCCAGCAGCAGCAAAATGAATAAAGCGAACGCCCAATAGACGTAATCGATAAATAAAGCTTGGGCGCGATTGCCAATTCCGGCGAGAGTAAACTCGAGTTCGACACTTTCTGGGGTTTGAATCTTGATTCGATTAAAGATGTTCATGGTGTAGCGCCCAATTCCAGGGATGATTATCGATCGCGCAACTGTAAATCTAATCCTTCTTTGCGACTGCGTAGATCGTAATAGATTGTGGCTTTGATCGATTGCCAGAAGGGGATCAAAACCGATCCCAAAATAATTCCTAAAATATAGCTAACGATCAAATTAGTAGCGATAAATAACCCAGAATTTGGATCGATCGCCAAAGATCGAGCAAGGATAGCTTGACTTACATTCCCCACGATGCTGGCAATAATTTGAAGGGGTAACGAGATCAGACCGCCCACTATAAATATCCAAAAAATTCGATCGATGTTTCCTTGGGTTAAGCTTCGACTCCGCCCGATCGTTTGGGTAGCCGTTAATTTATTCTCGATCGCTAAGGGAACTTCAACAATACAAAATCTCGTTACAAAACGAATGAGAAAAACTAAACCTAAAAATAGCAGGACAATCGCCACAATACTTATGATTAAAGTTGGAATCGCACTCGGTATGCCGGATTGAGACAATAACGCTATAATAAAAGATCCCACTAAAATTGCTAAAAATATAGCTGCATAAAAAGCAAGAAAAACTCCATAAATAATTAATATTGTCAAGAGTGAAGACCACAAAAAAGTCCAGGTTTTTGGAGCAACCTGGCTGCGAGCTTCTCGAACGGTTTCGGGTTAGTTTGCCAAAATCCCAAATGATAGTCGTGAAATGAGGGCTGAATTCATGACATATTTAGCCATACACCAGAAGAAAAATATTAGCCAAAGTGGAATGATAATCCAGAGACTTGAGAGTTCAGCTTGACCGAAAGCAAATAGGAAAGGAATGGGTAAGATGGCAAGAAAAGGAACCAGTATCCATAAACTCGCTTGGATGGCGATTCCGAGGTATGTGGCAAAGCGATCGCGATACAGTCGAAATGCAGCGCTGACGACATTCCCGACACTGAGGGGTTGCAATGGAGTTTGAGCCATGCGTTCGGTGCTCCTATGCGAGACATCAGGGGTTTTGGCTATCTTAAGCTACCCTAGACAGAAAGTGGCACGGGAGTTACCAAAACTTTATGAATGTTCGACGTTGGATCGCTCGGCGGGAACCCAATTGGAAACAATTGGAAACACTCTTAAGAAAAGTTGAAAAAAAGGGAATCTCTAAGTTAACCGCAGATGAAGTGCGGCAAATGGCGAGTTTGTATCGATCGGTGTCTGCGGATTTGGCGCGTGCGCGTACTTACGATGTGGGAGTCGCGGTTATTCGAGATTTACAACAACTCACCTCTCGCGGCTACAACCAAATTTATCAAGGTTCTCGGCAGCAAGAATGGCGCAAAGTCTGGGAATTTTGCCGTTGGGGTTTTCCGCAAGTGGTGCGGCAAACGTTGCCTTATATCGCGACGGCTACGGCAATTTTTGCGGTGGGGGTGTTGGTAGCATGGTGGTATGCTTGGCAAGATCCGGTATTTTTAGAGGCGATCGTTCCGGAGCATTTAATCGAGAAGGTTCGCGATCGCGGCGAGTTATGGATGGGGTCGATCGTCGGGATCGAACCACTCGCCTCTAGCGGCATTATGCAGAATAATTTAAAAGTGGCTTTTACTGCCGTTGGCGGTGGAATTACAGCGGGAATTTTAACGGTTTATATTTTGGCATTTAACGGATTGCATATTGGAGCGATCGCCACTTTGGTCGGACAAAATAATCTGACTTATCCTTTTTGGGCATTTGTTTTACCCCACGGTTCTTTAGAATTACCTGCCATTTTTTTTGCGGGAGGTGCGGGTTTACTGATTGCTAGAGCGTTATTATTTCCGGGGAAATACGGGCGATCAGCAGCGTTAAAATTTTATGGCACTCAAGCAACACAACTGATATTCGGTATCGTGCCGATGTTGATTGTTGCTGGAGTTATCGAAGGTTTTTTCTCCCCCAATCCCGCAATTCCCGATGCGGTCAAATATGTCGTTGGGATGGGAATCTTTGCATTATTTGTCGGGTATTGCAGTCGT
Source organism: Oscillatoriales cyanobacterium M59_W2019_021 (assembly GCA_015295945.1). GTDB lineage: Bacteria > Cyanobacteriota > Cyanobacteriia > Cyanobacteriales > Geitlerinemataceae > DVED01. The sequence continues at coordinate 2,887 of DVED01000104.1, forward strand.
CAACGATCTGTGGAGTAGTCTCTACTTGTTAAAGATCTCTATTGCGATTTTATCTAGAATAGAGTAGAGTATCGTAATTTGTAACTATTCAGTGGCGGTTGAAACCGCATCTACAGGAACAAAAACCGCCGTCACGGGTTTAAGAGTTACTCAGTGTTATCGAGACTTTCCAGTCGCCGTTGAATTTCTGAAAAAGATAAGCTTCCTTCTGTTTTACTTCGCTGGCGACATTGGGCTAGGTAGTCTATAAACTCCTGATTTTGCGAAAGTGATAAAACCTCTTCTTGAAAGTCATCAATTTCTCCAATAAAACAGCAAGGTTTTCCATTATTGTAGATAATGATGTTGCCTTTCTTTTCTAGCATTGCCAAAAATTGTTGTACTGCTAGATCGCAATCTTCCAGGTTTATTTTCATAATCATAGATCGAACTTTTTTCCACCAATAAACAACTGATTATGATCTTTGTACCCAATAGCTATGATATAGACAATTTTAACGCTGTTATCTTGTATGTCATAGAAAACTTCGGAACTGCCCTACCCGCAATTCCCAAGTGGCGATGGAGTTATCTTGCATGGGTTTGCGGTTGCGGGTTTCTAGATAAGGTTCATAGCGAAGCTGAGTATCGATCGCCTCCATTAAAATTTTTCGATCTCGTGCTGAAAATCCTTGCAGATGTTCCCAAGCATCAGGAGTAAATTCTAGCTCAAATGCCATAGATATCTTTTGTCAGATTAACTCCTTCGTCAAGGGGAATATTTTTATTATGGCATAATTCCAGATTTTTATATCGAATCATGGATGGTAGGTTACGGCGCGAATTAAAACAGGTTGGTTTTTCCGAAAGATCCGACTCGCACCTAACCTACCCTGCGCAATATAATATTTTACTAATTGAATTTAGAGCTTTTCACGATCGACTTAAAGCTAAGATGTACTCCTAAACTCCTGTAGGCGTAGCCAGTGCGAAGCACTTACTCCTTCTTCAAAGTTGATTTCTAGCTTTCAATTGTAAATACCGATCGACCAATTGGTTACTAATACAATCGGCGGGGGCATCGAGAACTAAAACCCCTTTTTGTCGCAACTGGGCAAATGCTACCTGACGCTGTGCCAGTAAATCTAAGGCAACGGCACGATCGTAAGTTTGGGAGATCTCTAAGGTAGGGGTATGGGCGATCGCATCGACTTGGGGATCGCGCAAGGTCACGCAAAATGGGAGATAGCGCGGTGTCAGGCGTTGCATCGCGGCTAGCAATTCCGCCGATGCCGTGACATCAATGATATCGGTAATCAGCACGACCAACGCTCGTCGGGTTTGCTGCTTCACCACCTTGGTAACAGCCCCCATATAATCCGGTTCCAGCAAGACGGGTTGAATGGGAGTTAGGCGTTCTAGGAGGCGAGAAAGCTGGTGTTGTCCTCGTTCTGGGGGCATCCAGGCGACGACTTCGCGATCAAACACTCCCACTCCCACGCGATCGCCCCGATTCAATCCTGCCAAAGCCAATCCCAGCGCCGCATTCATCCCCCAATCGAAGCGCTGCAACCCCTTCACTCGCGCCGTCATCAACCGTCCGCGATCGAGTAAAATTATCAAAGTTTGTTCTCGTTCCGGTTCCAACACCCGCACTTGGAGGGGGTTGTGCCAAGCGGTAGAAGCGCGACGGGCTGTGGCTTTCCAGTTGATCGTTCTTGGATCGTCACCGAGGGCGTATTCCCGGAGTTCCGCAAATTCGGTTCCCATGGCAAAACGGCGAGACGATCGCAAATTCCCCGTCGATTGTAGCGTCAGGCGAATGGTAAGCGATCGCAACCCCACCAAATCCGGATACACCGCCACTGTCTGCGGTTGCGCCACCCGCCACTGATGCCAAGCCAACCCCCACTGCCCCAGTTGTCGAACTTGGATGTCGCCCCACTGGAACTCGCCGCGATTTTCCGGATAAACGGTGTAAGTCAGTTCTTCAGCACTATTGGGCGATAATGTGGTTTGCAGTTCCGTTGCCGAGGTTTTGAAGGAAGGGGGATAGGTATCGCGGATGAGAATTCGAGCCGTTGTTGTTGGCGAACGTACGGATAAGGTGACGGGATTGTCTCGGGCGATCGATAGTTTTCCCAACGGTTGGCGGGAGATTTCGACGCGGTGAAAGCGGACTTGAAATCCATCGAAAACCACAAAACTCAGTAGAAGGAAATCGAAAATCGCCGTGACGGCAAAGCTGAGAGTTAAGCTAAAAAACGTGGCGACAAAAGCGGCGATCGCCACCCCCAATCCGAGAAGTAAAAAAGCGCGTTGCGAGGGAATCATTTTGAGTTTTCTACTAAATACTTTTCTTCTAAAGACATTTTGTTATTGAGATTTTTAAATCTTAAAAAAATATAAAAAAAAGATTTTTAGGCTGGATTTTATGCTTTTTTAGGATATCTTTCTATTGTGACATATCCTGACTCAGATCGCTTCGGCGATGTCTCCGTTTCGATCGAGACGGAGTTTTGAGGTGGCACAGAACCGAAAACGCAACGTTCCCTTAGCAGAAAGCAGAAGACAGAGATTTCCAGGGCAGAAGGAAAACCATTGATGGGTCTGGATTTCAAATTTTGCCCCTGTCCTAACCCAAGTGGCGACTGCTATATCAAGCAGATGACTGCCCTCGCCTCTTAAAAGTAAGGGATTGGATTAGCGTTCCCAAAACTTTAGAAGTTCTTCAACTTTTAAACCCAGTGTGTTGGTTTACAATTTAAGAAATCTCAATCTTAGAGGAAACACCACTCTTAAGGGATCTCGCAATCGACGGACTGAATGCAATCTTTCGCGCCAGGTCAATGCTGGCATTTAACAGTTTCGTTCCCCATTGGGTCGCACGCTCGGGCTAGTTTGAAAATCCCTAGATCGAAGCGAACTCGATCGAGCGGTCTTGCAGTTTCCATCTGGCAGATCGCTCGGAATACCCAAAACGGATATTGGGGAAAATACAAGCATTCCCCAGCGAACGCCCAGCTTTGATCGGACCGAAAAATTCCTATTTTCTACCCAAAATCTATCCCGAGATAGAGGTAAAGATTGAGTTGATTTTTGAGTGTAATGGATATGACCTGTCTCAGTTTTCTAATTTCCCCTCAGCTGGCTTTACACATTCCCGACGGATTTTTAAACTTACCGACCAGTCTGATTGCCTGGATGGCGACGATCGCACTGATATCACTGGCACTGAAACGGGTACAAGCTGACTATCAGGAACGCGCCGTTCCGTTAATGGGGGTTTGCGCCGCATTTATTTTTGCCGCGCAGATGATTAATTTCCCCATTCCGGGGGGAACCTCCGGGCATTTATTAGGAGGAACATTGGCGGGTGTTTTACTCGGTCCTTGGGCGGGAACGCTCGTAATGTCTATTGTTTTTGTGGTTCAAGCCGTGTTTTTCCAAGATGGAGGCTTAACCGTTTTGGGCGCTAATATCTTCAATATGGGGGCGATCGGCACGTTTGGCGGATATTACCTCTACAAAGCCATTCGATTTGCCATCGGTCGTCAATCCTGGCGGGGGATGGCAGTGGGTGTCGCCGTGGCTTCCTGGTGTAGCGTCGTCTTCGCCGCGATCGCCGCTGCCTTGCAAATTGCCGCCTCCGGAACGATTCCATTGGGTGTCGTCTTGGGGGCGATGGTCTCTTGGCACGTCCTCATCGGCATTGGGGAGACCTTAATTACGTTAATTGCGGTTAATTTCATCTGGAAAGTTCGCCCTGATTTACTCTTCGATGCCCCGCGCAAACCTTCCCGCAGAATTGCGAATGGTTAGTGATTAGCTCATGGCTAGTCACCAATTAATTACCCATTACCCATTACCCATGAGTAACAATTTGTCTGTCGATCGACGCAATCGAATGTTTATTTTCGCCGGTTTGGGGGTTTCCCTCGCGATCGCCGCTTTGCTATCCCCCTTTGCCAGCCAAGATCCCGACGGTTTGGATCGCGTTGCCCAAGATTTTCAATTCGAGGAAAAAGCCACCGCCGACCCCCTGGCTCACAAATTGCCGTTTTTCGCCGTTTTCGAGGAATACGCCCTGCGCGGCGCTCCTGAAGGCATGGCAACGCCCTTAGCTGGGGCGATCGGCACGCTCGCGACCTTTGGTTTAGCCTGGGGACTGGGCAAACTTGCCGTTCGCCGATCGGGCGATATCGAGGAGAGGGAATAAGTAATGAATAAGTAATAAGTAATAAGTTTGAGGTTGGTAATGGGTCACTGGTCATTTGGGGTTGGGAGTTTGGGGTTTGTAATTGCTAGTTGCTAGTGGTTTTTCTCCCCCTGCTCAAGAAAGCCTCCCCTGCCTCCCCGGCTTCCCCTGCTCTCCTCTTGCCTTCACTCAAAATTTGTCTATGTTGCTGCTACACATTGGAGCCTTTCAACTTGCCGTCGCCAGCCAGAAAACGACGCTTTGGCACGCGCTGCTACCGCGAACTCGGCTGTTGTGCGCGATCGCCCTCGTCTTCGCGATCGCCCTGACCCCGAACGGACGCTGGGTCACTTGGGCAGTTTACGGCGCGATCATCGGCGGAGTTATTCTTCTGAGTCGCGTTCCCTGGCGTACCTTACTGACTCGCGTTGCTGTAGAAACACTGTTTGTCGGGGCGGTATTGTTGGGAACCCTGTTTCGAGACGGGGGCGAAGTGGTCTGGTCTTGGGGAATTTTGCGGGTGACGACGGAGGGAATAACGGTTTTAGGCAGCGTGGGGATCAAAATGCTGTTGTCGTTGTTGGTGTTGAACGTCCTGACTTTGACGACTTCGATCGCCGATCTCCTGCAAGCTTTAGTCGTCTTGAGAACGCCACCGATCGTCCTGGCAATTCTCACTTCGATGTTGCGCTACTTGCAAGTGTCCGTTCGCGAGTTTCAGACGATGCAACGCGCGGCAGCTTCGCGCAACCTCACCGCCAACCCCCGCACCGCGCGCTTGGTTTTGGGGAATGCGATCGGGTCTCTCTTCATCCGCACCTACACGCGCGGCGAACGGATTTCTCAAGCAATGCTCTCGCGAGGATATACCGGAATTCCCCCGGCAGAAAAGGCATCTCGACTGCAACGGCGCGATTTTGTGGCGATCGCCTCTACAGTTGCGATCGTCATTATCGGTCAAGGGATTCGTTAGTTGTTAGTTGTCGAGCTTCACCAATGACCGATGACGAATGACCGATGACCAACCCCAAACCCCAAACCCCAAACTCCAAGTCGTAAATTTCAATGCACCACAATCCTGTTTGTCTGGAAAATTTAAGCTATACATATCCCGATGGAACGCCAGCGTTGCAGAAGGTGAATTTGTCGATTCGCGCGACAGAACGAGTGGCGCTGATTGGGGCAAACGGATCGGGAAAATCGACGCTGTTGTTTCACCTCAACGGTATTTTTCTGCCGCAGGAGGGACGGGCGATCGTGGGAGAATTAGAGATCGAACCGGATAATTTGCGATCGGTGCGCGATTTTGTCGGATTGGTGTTTCAAAACCCCGACGATCAGCTATTCATGCCGACGGTTTGGGAGGACGTGATCTGCGGACCGAAGAATCAGGGGATGCGGGGATCGGCGTTGGAGGAACGGGCGATCGCGGCGTTGTTGGCGGTGGGGATCGATCCGCAACGGTACGCACAGCGCCACACGGAAAACCTATCGGGGGGAGAGAAGAAGCGGATCGCGATCGCCGGAGTTTTGGCGATGAACCCGCAGGTATTGGCATTGGACGAACCCTCGGCACAACTCGATCCGCGATCGCGCCGCCAACTGATCGAACTGCTGTCTCACTTAAATCTCACTCAGATCGTCGCCACCCACGACTTGGATTTAGCGCTGGAACTATGTTCGCGAACGGTGGTTCTCAGTGGCGGACGGGTGGTCTTCGACGGTGCGACGGCGGAGGTGATGAACAATGCCGAGTTTTTAGCGCAACATTCTCTCGAACCCCCCCTCAGTTACAGTCGCCCGTACTGTCAGTTGGAAGATGCTCCCCAGGCGATCGTGGGGAAATATTTTTTACATCAGTAATTGGTAATTGGTAATCGGTAATTGGGCATTACCCTTAATGTGAATGACATCATACTGTTGGCGAATGGGTCGGGGGTGTTGCCAAGCCACCTGGGTGTAGTATTGGCAGGATGTTTGTCGGTGAGTGCAAGATCGTTCCCTTGCAAATGCTACGCCCCGACAGACCTTTTTGGGGGTGAAGATCCTGACGTTATACCTCCAGATAGAGATCCCAGATTCTGCCTTGCGGTGGAGGAAACCCCAGGGCGAAATTGACTACGATGCAAAAGTCAACACAATAAATTAAAACATCGTATGTCCTCAGACTATCAAGCCGAACGCACGATTTCCGCCGTATATAAAGAAGAAGAACAAGTCGAAGGAGTGATTAGACGATTGATCGATCGCGGCGTTCCCGAAAGTCACATTTCGGTAATGGGTCGAAACTTCCAATCCAACACCCGCATTGCCGGATTCATTACCAAAAAAGACGTGATTCTCGGCGGCTTGCGGACTGGGGCAATTTTCGGTTCCCTCTTCGGTTCCATCCTCAGCCTGTTGACGGGTGTGGGGGTTCTCTTCATCCCCTTCGTCGGTTCGGTGGTAGCAGCCGGACCTCTGACTGCCGTGCTGCTGGGGGCAACCAGCGGGGCACTGGCGGGTAGTGCGGGTGCGGGTCTCGTTTCGGCACTGGTTGCCTGGGGGATGCCGGAAGAAAAAGCGGCGATTTATCAAACCCGCTTGCAAGCCGGAGAATTTCTGGTGATGGCGGAAGTGCCTGCCGATCGATCGGGCGAATTCCAACTGTTGATGGAAAGCTCGGGTGGCGAAGAATTACTGGTGAGCGACACCACCCTACCCCGTCCTTGTCCCGGACGCTGCAACGGTGCTGAAGATCTCTCCCCGGAAGTGCGATCGCACTTATCTCCTGAGGCACAACAAACCTTTATCGATCGTTACAATACCGTATTCGATGAAACGGAAGATGAAACCCAAGCCGAAAGTGCAGCTTGGGAAGCCGTCCATCGCCAGTACGACGAAGACGAAAACGGTGTGTGGTCGAAAGCGAAAGTAACTGCTTAATTCTCGATTCGAGCGTTTACAGGAGGGAACCGATCGCGTTCCCTCCTATGGCAATTTTAAAATATTTTATTCAAGGAGATAAGCATTATGGCAGCCTCTTCCCCACTGAAAGGCACGGAACTGGTCGATTGCGCCAAAGCCAACGCCAAGCAAGGTTTAGAAACTGCCGCCCGCCAATGCGGTTACGGTAACGACTTAGAGCATTTTTCCCAGGAACTCCAGCAAGCTTGTGCGGATATGGGAATTGCGATCGAGGGTCTGCAAGATTTGCTGACTCCGCGCCAAATGCCGTCCCAGCAAGGCGAAATCGTCGCCCCCGACACTGCTTCGGATTTGTAATAACATCAGTATGGATGTTGAAGTAATAAGTAATAAGTGGTTTCTTCCCCATTACCTATTACCTATTAGACATCTCCGGAAATACCCCTCAAACCCTTGCCCCGTCTAGGCAAAAACCGAGTTTTCTCCAGATGTCTATTACCCATTACCGACTCAAGTTCTACGATGACGTTGAAGTCAGCAACTCAGACGGCAACCGCTTGAAAGACAGGCGTTCGTTTTCCACATCCACGAAGATGGTGTCGCCTTCGGTAAACGTGCTGCGGAGAATGGCTTTGGCGATTTGGGTTTCCAACTCTCGCTGAATGGCGCGTTTGAGCGGTCGCGCCCCATATACCGGATCGTAGCCCACTTCAGCGATAAAGTCGATCGCTTCGTCGGAGAGTTTCAGCGCCATCTTCCGTTCTGCCAAACGGCGTTCCAAGTTCTGGATTTGCAGTTTGACGATTTCCCGCAGTTCGGATTTCTGCAAGGCGTGGAAGATAATGGTTTCGTCGATGCGGTTGAGAAATTCCGGGCGGAATTGCGATCGCATCGCTTCCATCACCCGACTTTGCATTTCTTCGTATTGGCTATCGTCTCCGGCAACATCCAAAATGTACTGAGACCCGATATTGCTGGTCATAATGATAATCGCGTTCTTGAAGTCTACCGTATGACCTTGGGCATCGGTGACGCGACCGTCATCGAGGATTTGCAACATGACGTTAAAGACATCGGGGTGTGCCTTTTCGATTTCGTCGAAGAGGATGACGGCAAAGGGACGGCGGCGGATGGCTTCGGTGAGTTGACCGCCTTCGTCGTATCCCACGTACCCCGGAGGTGCGCCGATTAACCGGGAAACGGTATGTTTCTCCATGTATTCGGACATATCGATGCGAACCATGGCATCTGGGGTATCAAACAGATACGCCGCTAAGGCTTTGGCTAACTCGGTTTTACCCACCCCCGTCGGACCGAGGAAGATGAAGCTGGCAACGGGACGATTGGGGTCGGCAAGTCCGGCTCGCGATCGTTGGATGGCGTCGGCAACGGCTGTCACTGCTTCGTCTTGACCGATGACCCGTTGGTGCAGTTCGTCTTCCAGGTGCAGCAATTTCTGCATTTCCGATTCCACCAATTTACTCAGGGGGATTCCCGTCCATTTGGAGATGATTTCAGCGATATCGGCTTCGGTGACTTCTTCGCGCAGCAACGATTGACCGCTACTTTGAGTTTGGGTCAGTTGATCTTCGGTGGCTTCCAATTGTTTTTGCAACTGGGAAAGTTTGCCGTATTTCAACTCGGCGGCGCGGTTGAGATCGTAGTTGCGTTCGGCTTGTTCGATTTCCACTTGCACGCGATCGATCTCTTCTTTGAGTTCCTTCCGTTTTTCGAGAACGTCTTTTTCTGCCTGCCATTGGGCGTTCAGTGCCGATTGTCGTTCTTTATAGTCGGCGAGTTCTTTTTCCAACTTAGAAAGGCGATCGCGCGATGCCGGGTCGCTTTCTTTTTGCAGCGACAACCGTTCCATTTCCAACTGCAAGATCTTGCGATCGATCTCGTCGAGTTCCTCGGGTTTGGAGGTACTTTCCATCTTCAATTTGGCTGCCGCTTCGTCTACCAAATCGATCGCCTTATCCGGCAAAAATCGATCGCTGATATACCGAGTAGACAGCGTTGCCGCCGCCACCAAAGCGCTATCGGCAATTTTCACGTTGTGGTGGGTTTCGTAGCGGTCTTTGAGTCCCCGCAGAATGGAAATGGTATCCTCAACGCTGGGTTGATCGACGTACACTTGCTGGAAGCGCCGTTCCAATGCCGCATCTTTCTCGATATACTTGCGGTATTCGTCCAGGGTGGTTGCCCCGATACAGCGCAGTTCGCCCCGTGCCAGCATGGGTTTGAGTAAGTTTCCGGCATCCATTGCCCCCTGTGCCGCCCCCGCGCCGACGACGGTATGAATTTCGTCGATAAATAGGATCAGTTGTCCCTGAGAGTCGGTGACTTCTTTGAGAACCGCTTTCAAGCGTTCTTCAAATTCGCCGCGATATTTTGCCCCGGCAATCAGCGCCCCCATATCCAAGGCAATCAGTTTGCGATCGCGCAAAGATTCGGGAACGTCGCCTTTAACGATGCGCTGTGCCAAACCTTCGGCGATGGCAGTTTTCCCCACCCCCGGTTCGCCAATCAGCACTGGGTTATTCTTCGTTCGTCGCGACAAAATTTGTACCGTCCGGCGAATTTCGTCATCCCGTCCGATCACCGGATCGAGTTTCCCCTGACGCGCCGCTTCCGTCAAATCTCGACCGTATTTTTCGATGGCGTCGTATTTTCCTTCGGGATTGCGATCGCTCGCGTTTTGCGTCCCTCGAATTTGCGATATCGTCTCTTTCAGTCGCTTTTCATCGATTTTAAATTCCTTGAACAGCGCTTTGCCGAAGCGATCGTCTTTGGCATAGGCGAGGATGAGATGTTCGATGGAAATATACTCGTCGCCGTATTCTTTGCGCAAGGTATCGGCACGATCGAGCAAGCTATCCAAACTTTGCCCTAAATAAACCGACGTGCCGCTACTGCTTACTTTCGGCTGTTTGGCGATAAATTCTTCAACGCGATCGCGAAGCGATTGTACCGGAATTCCCGCCCGATTAAAAATACTCGCCGCCAAACCCTCTTGCTCGAGTAATGATTTGAGCAAGTGTTCGCTTTCCAATTTTTGATTTTGGGCGGCTTTCGCGATATCTGGGGTACGGGCGATCGCTTCCCAGGCTTTTTCTGTAAATTGATTCGGATTAGTGGGTTGCATAATAGTTTTCAGTTACGATGGATAGAAAGACCGATACTCCTTCATGAGTCGCTACGTCCAAAGGACAAGCTACGCCAACGCGATACCTGCCGATTGTCAGTCTTCGCACTCTCTTATTGTAAAGATGGACTGCTCCGCTTCAGGATCGGCGTTTGCGACCGAAATAGGCTAAATTTCCCCCCTTTCTCAGATAGCCCTCGAGGCTTCTTCATCAGGGCGTTATAGGGTTTTCTTGAATGCTACTATCAATCCCCAGGCAGGAGACAAGGGAAACAGGGGGAGTAGCGAGAGAGTGTGTGTCGCCAATTTTTAGGTCATCGATTGCTAGCGTTCGACATTCAGCGTAGAGCTGTAGCGTTGGAGATCGCGATCTCGATCTCCAATTTTTGCTCGAGATCGCCCTTCAAACCGTCTTATCCTTAAGTTTTATAAAAAGTTAAGACTCGATCGCAATACGCCAGATTCTTGCTAGGATTGTAATATAAAAAGTTCGTCGATCGCGCTACAAAATCGAACATTTAAGACGTATAAAAACAGAATAGGGAGAACCTAAAAATGCTAAAAAATGTAAATAATATTTCTCGAGATCCGCCCGCAAACACGAATGGGAGCGAATCGATCGTCCCCGATCCCTGGCAAGATCCCGATACCGACCCCACGACCCCACCGCTGCCCGCCACCTGGCAACTTCCCCTCGACTTTCACCGCTCGATTGCCTCTGCTGGCAATCCCAATGCCTTGCAACTGCCACCTCCCACTCCTAGCTCTCTAGGCGTATTATTGCAAGATTGGCTCAAACTGGGAATTGAGAACGAAACCTCACTTTCTGAACGGCTCCAAGAGGCGATCGCTCTGCTGTATTTAAGTAATAAGTAATAAGTAATAAGTAATAAGTGGGTAGGGTGTGTTGAGGCACGAAACGCACCATTACCCATTACCCATTACCCATTACCCATCGTCCGACGCCGCAAGATCCCAGAGGTGACAATCATGACCGTATTCAAAAATCGCACCGACGCCGGTCGGCGACTGGTGAAAAAGCTGGTAACCTATGCCAACCGTCCCGACGTGCTGGTACTCGGACTGCCTCGCGGCGGCGTTCCCGTCGCTTTTGAAGTTGCCCAAGCCCTCCACCTGCCCTTAGACATCTGCCTCGTCCGCAAACTAGGCGTTCCCGGACATCCCGAGTTAGCGATGGGCGCCATCGCTCAAGGGGGGATCGTCGTCCTCAACGAAGAGATCGTCCGCTGGCGGCGGATTTCCCAAGGGTCGATCGATCGCGTTATCGAGAAAGAACGACAAGAGCTAGAACGGCGAGATCGTCTCTATCGGGGCAATCGACCCTTTCGAGACCTCCGAGAACACACCCTCATCCTCATCGACGACGGCATCGCCACCGGGTCCACCCTCCGTGCCGCTATCGCCACTTTGAAGCAACAGCAACCGGCCAGCATCGTCGTTGCCGTCCCCGTCGCACCCCCCTCAACTTGCCAAGCTCTTGCGGCGGAGATCGATCGCGTCGTCTGTTTGAGTGAACCCGCTCACCTGTGTTCGGTCAGCCTCTGGTACGACGACTTTTCTCAAACCAGCGACGACGAAGTTCGCCTCTTACTCGGGAGAGCGAGCCAAGAAACCACTGTTTAGAGACCCTTGATAAGCACTTGACAGAGAATAAAAATAACTGCTAGAAATTCTCAAACCGGAGTAGAGCGGGCGATTCTCTTGCTCAGAGGCGACGCCAACGAAACCGATCGAGAAACAGCTATCACTTGGATACATCAGCCACTTCAAGCCTGGGAGGTCAATCTGTGACGATCGCTCAAACTGAGACAAAAAACTACACCATTGATGAGTATTTAGAACTCGAAATCGCCTCAGAAACTCGCAATGAATATTGCAATGGAGAAATCATTCCCATAACAGGTGGTACGCCCAATCATAACGATATTTCTGGAAACTTATATATTTTGCTTAAATCCGCTCTCAGAGGGAAAGATTACCGAACGTTCTATGCCGATCAACGACTGTGGATTCCCAGTGTCCGTCTTTATACTTACCCCGATGTGATGGTTCTGCCCAAACCCCTAGAACTACAAACCGGACGAACGGATACTGTGATGAACCCTTGTTTTATCGCTGAGGTTTTGTCTAAGTCCACCCAAAACTACGACCGCATCGAGAAATTTGCAGCGTATCGGACGATTCCATCTTTCCAAGAATATCTCTTTATCGACCAGTATCAAGTTCGCGTCGAGCATTACGTCAAAACTGCGGTGAATCAGTGGCTATTCTCGGAATACGACGATCCTAATATTTCCCTATTTCTTAGTTTCTTTGAGTTACAATTTCAAATTTCCGATTTGTACGAGAATATTGAGTTTACGAGTGCGTGATAGCAGGTTTAATACGCATGTTTATCTCCTGAGTAGATGCGTTGAGAACCCGGTTCGATATAAATCCAGCCGATCGCTTTTAATCGATGTTTGAGATTGGCGACAGTGACTCCCAACTCCGATGCCATTGCCTGTAAGTGTTTGTAATTGGTTAAATCGCGTCCTTTTCGCTTTTCAGTTAAGATCGATCGCGGCATCAGCAAACAACTTGCAAAATACTGAGCTTGCCATTCCATCTTTTCTAAAACACCGCTGGTATTTCGACATAAAAAGGGTTGAAAACTTTCTTCTAGCTTTCCTGTTTGACGTTCGATAACTCGACCAACAGCTTGATGGTTGATATGCAGTTCCCAATGTCCGATTTCGTGAGCTAAGGTCGATTCTCCATAGCCCCCTCGCAATCCGGGAACATCTTGGTTGATAATAATTTCCCGTTCTGTGGGCAAAATCATTGCCGCGATCGCCCCCTTCTCATCAGCAGGAATCCGATCCCAAACCACACCCAAATCTAAAAAATCAGCAACGCGGGTGGCATCGAAGGGCCATCGCGGAGCGTACTTGGGCGTGGCTTGCATTGTTTGTAACAGGTCATTTGCCCGATTTTCAATCTCGTGTTTGTGCCAAAAACGATAGGGCAGAAAAATATTAAATTGCGCTTCTTTCAAGGTGACTGCTCCTGAGAGTCTGATTGTTTGGCATCTCGAAACACTTTCTCGGCAAAATCGGGGTTTTCTTGCATTCTTCGTAATAAGGCTGGCAGTTTTTTGTTATACGTTTGCAACAAATTTTCAAAGACTTTCTCGTCTTCTGGGGTAATTCGACCGGCTAAATACATCAACTCTTCTTCTCGAGACGCTAAATCCAAATGATGTGCCAGCAGGCGAATGACTTCTTCACCCGGAGGATATCCCGCCCGATCGTTTTCCAGTTTGGATAAGTAGGTGTAATCGACGCCGACGAGCTTGGCGAGCTCTCGCTGGCTCAACCCCTTCTCCCGACGAGCTTGACGAATAAGATGACCAAACCGCTGAGTCACGTCGTTCTCCGAAGCGTTCTAAAGCTCATATTTTACCTTGACTTCCTTCGGTTGAAAGGCTAGATTGGTCATGTTGACCAATATGGTCAACTTTGTCACTATTCTGGGTGTATCCCATCGATCGAGTTTTTGCCATGACCCAAACTCCAGCAACGAAAAAGATTTGGCGTCCTACTGTCAGTTATAGCCTGTGGTCGGAGTTCCAGCCTTCCGTAGGACGCGAACACTTTCACTGCGACATGAAGCGGGGGTTTAATCGAGCGAGAAAACGCGAACCTTTAGTTGCCGAACTGTTGAAGCAACACGACAATAGCATCCCCATTCAAATCGGACACTTGGCTCAAATGGGGGTGTACGAATTTCATCGAGATCCGAATCTTTTAGCTAGTTCTGATGGTGTAGACCGGGTGGTGGAGATTTTGCAATTGAGCGAACAACCGGAAGAAGTGAGAGAACGAGTGTTTTGTGCGTTGCAAAATTACTATCAAAATCCAATTTTAAAGGGTCGGGATATTCTCCAACTCAGTCGGGGAGATGAGGGAATTCCCAAGCCAATTTTGATGCGGCAGGGAAATTACGAGTTCGATTTTTATGCAGCGATCGACTGTATCGTTCGAGAACCCGATGGCTCGCTGCATATCATCGATTTTAAAACGGGGAAGTCGGAATTCGATCGCCGACAAGCTTATTTATACTTATTAGCATTGCGATATCTTTACCCCAATCGATCGGCGATCGCTTCCTTTTATAACTTAGAAACAGGCGAGCAAACAGAACCCATTTCGGCAACATCATCCGTTCTCCAAGCCTTTCACATTGAAATTGTGAAAATTGCCCGACAACACCAACAAGATTTAAAGCGATATCGTTACTACAAGGAAGAGTTTAGCCGAGTGTTTCCCCCCAATTCCGGTTTAAACTGTCGGTACTGCCCCTTTCAGTCGATTTGCGAATTTTCTCCCTCTGAGGTAGCAGCATGACTCAGAGTTCTGCGACAGATTCCAAAGATTCCCTTTTTTTGAGCGAAATTTTTCCACTAACTGTAACTCAACCCAAGTTAACCAGCTTTCGACTGACGCCGGAGATCGATCGCGAATTGGGAAATCGTTTAAGTTGGCGCTTGTGTGATTTCAGTGCGGAATTTCCAGATTTAGTAGTGATTTGGCAGGACGGGTATTTCTACGGTTTCGTGAAACCCGATCGCCCTTTTCCTTCTGCCGAACAATGGAAGACAAGATTAGAAGAAATTGTGGAACCGCTGAAGTCGGAAATCGGCGATCGCTACTACTCTTTTCAATGGGTCAAAAATTCACCGCCTACAGCTTCTATTTTATCACAACTTGCCGTTAGAATACTCAAACTCGAAAAATCATTTACGCCGCGATCGATCTGGTCGAAAGATCGGGTAGAAGTTCGCCGGGAAGTAGATTTTTGGGCAGAAGAGATCGAACTCAATGGCGATCGAACTCCAGCTTTAACGTTAACGATTCGCAGTCGTTTTTGCTTTCAAGGCAATCTCGACGAGTTTTACGAAAATCATCCCTATCGCCACGAACCGAAAGAACTATTAGTCGGATTAAAAGTTCGCGATCGAGAACGAGGGAGTTCGGCAACGATTGTCGATTTAGCTGGAAAAATCGGAGATCGCCGAGATGAATTGCTAGCGAAAGCAACGGGTGCAATTAGCCAACAGTCATTATTAGAAGCGCCCGAAGACCAACCGATCGTTTCTGTCAGATTTGGTAGAGATCGGCGATTATTTGACTATCCCTTAGCTGCACTCATTCCTCGCGTCACTGAAGAAACAGCCGATCGCTATAACATTCAATATGGAGAGTTACTTAAAGCAGCTAAAATTTCGTATGCAGAACGCCAGGAGAATTTAGTTTCTGCGAAAGAGAGTGCTAGCAGAACGTTAAATCGTTATGGTTTTCAGGTTCGATCCAGTATTAACAGTCGTAACCCCTCAGATTTATTTCTGGATGCTAATGTCAACCTAGCCGAAGTTCCTCTTTTATTTGGCAAAAATAGAGCCTATCCCAGAAATCAAGTTTTAAAAGGATTATCTGAAGGGGGAGTTTATCGTCGTTATTGGAAAGATCGCGATCGATCGATTCGGATTTCGGTGTTAAAAGTTGGAAATTTTAAAGTTCAAGGTGCTTTACTTAAAGAGATCGATCGACGACTTCAGCGTTATGGATTTACCAGCTTACCCCCCACAATTCATACCGTAGAAGTTGATGACTCTAGTATTATCAGTCATCGAGTTGAGGTGGAAAGAAAAGTTGAGGAAATGATGGCGATTCCCACGGATATCGTCTTAACTTTTTTACCTCAGAGCGATCGCGATGCCGACAGTCAAGAAGGCGGTAGTTTTTATACCTTAATTTCGTCGCTGTTGCTGCGACGGGAAATTGCCAGTCAGGTCATTTACGAACGAACAGCGAAAGATACTGGCAACTACGGTCACATTCTCAATCAAGTCATTCCCGGAGTTTTAGCTAAGCTGGGAAATCTCCCGTTCATTCTTGCCGAACCCTTGGAAATTGCCGATTGTTTTATCGGGTTGGATATTTCCCGAGTTTCTAGAAGGCGAGGATCGGGAAGTCAAAATGTGTGTGCCAGCGTGCGACTTTATGGCAAACAAGGCGAGTTTAAAGGATATCGACTTGAAGATGCGCGAACTGAAGGAGAAGAAATCGACAAACAAACCTTAGAACGATTTCTTCCGGCTGCCGAACATGGCGATCGAACCACTCTCATTTATCGAGATGGACGATTTTGTGGAGAAGAAATTCAGCATTTGCGAGAACGGGAAAAGGCGATCGGCGCTCGATTTATTTTAGTTGAGTGTATCAAGTCAGGAATTCCTAGATTATATAGTTTGCAAGATGGAAAAATTGCCGTACCTCCTAAAGGATTAGCACTGCGCTTATCTTCCCGAGAAGTGCTATTAGTCACCACAGAAATTAAATCGGACAAAGTGGGAGTACCTGAGCCTTTACGGTTGAGAATTGTTCCGGAAGAGGGACACCAGGTATCCCTGGAAAGTTTAGTCGAGGCTACGCTCAAATTAACCTTATTACATCACGGATCGCTGAAAGAACCCCGTTTACCCATCCCGTTGTACGGTTCCGATCGCATTGCCTATCGTCGCTTGCAGGGGATTTCTCCGAGGGGAACTGAGGGCGATCGCCAGTTTTGGTTGTAAACCCGTTTAGTTGTAAACTGTTGGCAGCCGATCGGCTCAATTCAATTCAATATTGTTACATTCGGAGATTTTCCAATGGGGACAGCAACATATATTCAAGATGAAACCGAATTCGATTCTCTCTTGACAAACGAGCCGGTATTGGTTGTCGATTGTACGGCATCTTGGTGCGGTCCGTGCAAACTCGTAGCACCGTTGATGGATCGACTGGCGGAGGAATATGTCGATCGCGCCAAGGTGTTCAAGCTCGATTTGGATGCCAATAAAGCGATCGCCAAGCGATTCGGGATCAGGAGTATTCCGGCGGTAATGTTTTTTCAGCAAGGCGAGTTGAAGGAAACCGTAGTAGGTGCGAAGCCTTACGAAGAATTCAGTGCGGCGATCGAACGTTATTTATAGCAGTTAGGGGTTAGCAATTAGCCACTCAGTCGATCGACAAGAAGAAACTCTAGGAGGTTAAGAAACGTATCGCAACTAGCCCTTAGCGTCGAGACAGTTTGGTTATAAAATACCCACAACTGACCTCACATTCAGCACGCAACCCGCATGAAACTCTCACTGCCCCTTCAGTTTGCTGCCTTGGCGGCGGCGGTACTTTCTGCACTCACTCCCTTCGAGTCGGCAACAGCTAACCCATTCGAGCAAGCGGAAGTTATCCAAGAAGACTTTATCGCTATTGCGGCTCCCGTCGGACAAACGACGAAATACCAACTACTCGTGTTAGAGCAACTTTCCCCCGATCGCCTGTGTTGGAACGAAAGCGGCGTCAATCCCATCGCTGTCGATCCATTGTTACTCCAATTTGACTTTACCGGAATTTGCGGGCGCAGTACCGACAGCAACGGTTACTCGATTCGCATGGGGGGACAAGATTTAGGCTTGAACTACGATCTGAGAATCGTCCAGCGGGATGGCGATTTGCTCCTCGTCGGCGTTCCCATTCGCGGTGACGGTGCGAGAATTGAAATTGGCAGAACCAACGGTGTTGTCTCCGGATTTGTCAAAATTGTTCTGCATCCGGGATGGCGATTCACGAAGCGTACTTATCAAGGTCAAACCTTGGGACACGTTTACCTCACCCACGATCTCACCTTAAGCGAAGTTTTAGCGAGAGGTGCGAATGCTCCTTCTGCTTGGCGATGAGGTAACAGTTGGAGACAGGCGGGATGCCTGTCTCCATTAAAATGGACTGGAATTCTTTGGCGGTCTTCATCCCAAGCCGGTTGTTGTCACGGATGCCAGATCTCGGATACGATCGATACTTTGGCAGAGTTGGGAGCAAATCCGGATGACAGTCTTACTTGCAGGGGATATCGGGGGTACGAAAACCATTTTGCGCGTGGTGGCAGCCGAAGCCAAACAGGGGCAGGAAATTCCCGACATTGCCACCCGCTACGAACGCACCTATTCCAGCCATGCTTACACCGATCTCGTCCCCATGGTTCGGGAGTTTCTGGATTCTGGAGCCGAAACGTTGGGAGCGGTTCCCCAGCCGGAAGGGGCGTGTTTTGGCATTGCCGGTCCAGTGGTCAAAGAAACGTGCAAGTTAACCAATCTCAGTTGGTTTCTGGAAGCCGATCGCTTGGAACGAGACCTCAATATCCCCCGAGTTAATCTGATCAACGATTTTGCTGCCATCGGGTATGGCGTGTTGGGGTTAGCGGAAGACGAACTGCATTCCCTGCAAAATGTCGAACCGGATCGCGATGCTCCGATCGCCGTTTTGGGAGCGGGAACGGGTTTGGGAGAAGCGTTTTTAACGCGATCGGACAGTGGCTATCAAATTTTCAGCACCGAAGGGGGTCATACCGACTTCGCCCCCCGCACGGAATTAGAGTTTGCCCTGCAACAATATTTAGTAGAAAAAAATCAGATCGATCGCGTTTCCGTCGAACGAGTGGTATCGGGACAAGGCATCGTGGCGATTTACCAGTTTTTGCGCGATCGCGATGTCTCCCGCGAATCTCCCGAACTCGCCGAAGTCTTTCAGACTTGGAAGCGGGAAATGGGCAAAACCCCCAAAACCGTCGATCCGGCAGCCGCGATTTCCCAAGCGGCACTCGAAGGTCGAGACTACCTCTGCGAGCAAACGTTGAAACTCTTCTTATCGGCATACGGTGCGGAAGCGGGAAACCTGGCGCTCAAACTGCTCCCTTACGGCGGATTGTACGTTGCCGGAGGTATTGCCGCCAAAATGCTCCCTTTGATGGAACGGGGGGATTTCATGCAAGCGTTTCTGCAAAAAGGACGAGTGAGTCCTCTCCTCGAACGAGTTCCGGTTTTCATCGTCCTCAACCCGCAAGTGGGATTGATTGGGGCAGCACTTTACGCCGCGCGATCGATGTCGAATGGGTAATGAATTAGGGGCTAGTTGCTCGTTGTTCGTTGCTAGTCGCTAATTGCCTTTCTGCCCTCTGCCGCGCAAAGAACGGGGTCAACATCGTTTAATTTGTTACAAACTTTGAAGCTGGCGGGCGATCGGCGGGGGATCGCTCGCCAGTTGGGAGTCATTCGCTCGATCGATTATTTTTACTCAGATGGAGTCCCCAGCGTATTATATAAATAAATGGATGAGAGTTAATTCCATCTGCCCACATTGTACTCAATGACGATCGGTGAGCGTTCGGATGGGAAAATATAAGGGTGGAAAAATTCTCGAGGTGTACTGTATGTGAATTAAATTCCTATGGAAATTTCAGAACTCAACGATTTAGAAAATTCAGTTCAAAGCTTGTTAGCATTGGCAAAAGTTGAATTAGAAGAAAAACGCCTGCAACAACGACGAGAAGAACAGATCCAAGAAGCCATTCGAGAAATCCGACAGCGGCTCGAACCGTTACTTGCACAAATCGAGCAAATGATCCGCGAATTTGACTCGCAAGATATTGCCGATAGTGCGGCTCGCCAAAAATTAGAAGCCAAAGCAGCAGATGTTCGCCAGCAACTCGAAGACGCTCCTTTATTAGCCGCACAAACCGTCGATCGGCAAATGATTGCCTATGAAGAAAGATTGCTCGACGCACAACTTCAAGAGCAAACAAACCATTGGCGACACGCATTGAAAAATGATTTATTAGATACGATCGCCGAGCAACATGATTTTTTTGCAGCCACCGATGCGGCGATCGCCATTCGCGGTTACATTCTAGATCTTAAAGCCATTGGCGCTCTCGAAGAAGTGGTCGAGGCACTGATCGATCGGATTAATTGCCTCAGTCAAGAAGGACCCGTTGCTCGCATGCGGGGATCGCACGAACAAACTCTAAACTTTATCTACAATAAAGCACTAGAAAATCGATCTCGAGTCGAACGGACGACGGAAGTGCAACCGCGCACCCGACATCGAACCTCTGAGAAACGTCCCAATCCCTATGCCTCTCTTGCGGGTAAAGTGGTGGTTTTTGGCGGACACGATCGCTTGGCGAGTTCGGTACGCAATCGCTTGCGAGACTCGCAGGTAGAGCTAATTTGGTGTACGGCTCAAGATGGATTGCAACTGGCTCAACAAGCGGAAAATCATATCTATAATGCCGATTTGTTATTAATTGTTACTGGATATGCGAGTCATTCGCTCACGGAAAAAGCCTTGCAAGTCGCACAGAAAGCGAATAAAACACCGGAAATGATCAATACCACGGGAATGACCCGCATTTTGGAAGCGATCGAATTTGGTTTGAAAACTCGCCTTCTCGCCGATCGATATTCCAGATCGGCTTAATTAAACATGGGAGGAAGTGAGGCAGCGATCGAGATTTTAGTTCGATCTTCTCACCCTCTCATTTGGATACGACTTCTTTGGATAATCTCCAATTTTGAAATTCGCAATATTGATCGTTACCCACTCCCCTAAATGGTGCGTTTCGTTCCTCAACGCACCCTACCCACTCCCCTAAATGGTGCGTTTCGTTCCGGTGGCACTCCCTACCCACTCCCCTAAATGGTGCGTTTCGTTCC
>DVED01000164.1 GCA_015295945.1 Oscillatoriales cyanobacterium M59_W2019_021
ACTTAGGCAACTGATAGACGATCTGATAGAATCTGAGAATAAAAAGCCGTCCTCCGCTGCGCTAAAGGACGGGGCTTGAAATCCTTTATTTTCGGTCACCGGAACGAAACGCACCGTTTGAGTTAGCTTTTCCCGAACTCCTCTAAATCATTATTCCTGCTTTTGGGGTTGTGCGGGAACGGTGGCGCTAGAATCGAAGATGGGCAACGGCGCAGAGCCGCCTTAGTCCATGGGGAGGACGCCATTCCATTTTTCGATCGCTCGTTCCTGCAATTCCAACTCCCGCAAGCGAATGCTGGCTGAGGTAGCGGACTGTTGTTGGATGCGTGCAACTTCGGCTTCGGCTTTGGCGGCGATCGCTTGTTGTTCGGCTTGGAAACGGGCGGTAATTTGCGCCTCGATTGCTTGGGCAAATCGGGGCTTGCTAACAAACCCGATCAACTCAAAGGTAACCCCCACATCGGCAAATTTTTCGTTCAAACATGCTTGCACGTCTTTCAGAAGTTTGCCTTGTTTGTCGCCGACAATTTCTTCGGGTTTCAATCCCGTTGCCCAAGAATTAAAACAGTTGCGCGTTTCGCGGCGAACTAATGTCGATTTAAATTCGTTGGGATTTTTGAGATATTTGCCGTAAAACAGTTTTATTTTTTCGGTATTGAAAAAGGAAACATCAGCATTGACGAGGGTTCCACTCACCCCAAAGGTAATACTTTCGTTGATGGGCGATCATTGTCAAGAATCGCCCAAATAGCTGCTCAAAGCCAACCGCTAATTGCTAATAAAAAAGAGGCGTATCGGAGTACACCTCTCTAAGAAAGAGCATCCCTTTGAGATACTGGTTTAGAGGACGCGGCTCCTCTTGTTGTTTCAATTATGGATGGGGTTCGATACACAAATCGGCATTGTGTAAGAAGATTCACAACCCAACCGGGGTTTGTCCAGTGTGGGCGACGGAGATCGTCCACAACTGGTAAGATTGTTACTTAGCGTCGAGTCCGATCGCTCCGGACGGCAACCGACGCTCTACCCCGCCAGCCGTTAGGGGCGAGAACGTCCGCCAAGATCGACTCCCAACTTGCCAACTTTGGAAAAGTTACCCTTCGCCATTCACAAAACCATGAGTCAAGACGTTTTCTCCGAAATCAGCGATCGCATCTGCAAGCACATGAACGACGACCATAGCGATGCCGTGGTTTTGTACGCCCAAGCCTTGGGCAATTGCCCGGAAGCCACCGCCGCCAAAATGTTGTCGATTGACGCTAAAGGGATGAATCTGGAAGTGGAAGCCAACGGCGCATCGCAACCCATGCGGATTGGTTTCGATCGCGATCTCAAAGACGCTCAAGACGCCCACCTCATCCTTGTCGATTTGATGAAACAAGCCAGACAGCAACTCGGCAAAGGCACTTAGCGCTCGAATTGGCAAACGCGGAATGTCACACACCGAGTAAGATAGAGGCATCTAGAGGCGATCGAGGAAATCACCCCATCGTCGGAGATCGAGAATTGGACAAATGTTGTGGACTTCTGTTTCTTTCCCCTAGGACAACCTCAACCCAGCACGGTTCGACCTCATCCGGGTTCGGCTCCATTTTCGATTCGCACTGCCACCTCCGACGACTTAAACGACCTTGCCGAGATCTTGGCAGCCAGCTTCCATTCGCGGACGGGATGGAATCGCTGGTTGTATCCCCTCTTACGCCTCGGCATTTACGAAGATCTCAAACATCGCTTTCGCTCTAGGAACGATCACTACATTTGTCTGGTCGCCTTCTATGATGTCCCCACCCAAAACGATCCCTCCCATGGGACGACCATTGCCGGAACCGTCGAGATGAACCTGAAAACAGCATTTCCGTGGTCGGTTTCTAGCTGCCAATACCCCTACATTTCCAACTTAGCCGTTCGCGCCCAGTTTCGCAGACAGGGAATTGCCCGCCAACTCCTCCTCACGTGCGAACGAGTCGCCCAGGAGTGGGGATATACAACCCTCTACCTCCACGTTCTCGAAGACAACGATCGAGCCAGGCAACTGTACGATCGACTGGGATATCGCTTACATCGGACTGAAACCCCCCTGTTTGGCAAATCGAAGCGCTTGTTTTTACAGAAAAGATCCATCGGGTCAACTCCGTAGATTTACTGTGGCGGTCGATCGTTTGGTAAGCCTATAATTGTAAAAAAGGCTTATGTCTACCCGCGATCGCAGGAAAGCATCGACATGTCCTCTCTCAGTCTGGTCAAATCCTCACAATCTTCCCAACTGATCGCCCAGCTCAACAGCGGTCAACTTCTGGTGGTAGACGGTTCGCGTCGCAATGGGTTGATTATCTACAAGCGCTATTATGCCGAATTTGCCGGTCCTGGAGCCGCAGTCGGCGGTTTTTTTGATGTCGGCGCTCCGAGAATATTCCCGGTGGGAGATCTAACGCTGACCGCACCCGAATCCTACGAAGAACGGCAGAAAGCCTACCTGATTCGCCGACACTGGATTCGCCTCACCGAACAGCTGACGGAGAACCCCGTTCCCCTCCAGCGAGCGCATATGCTCTTAACTCAGTTCGAGCATTATTTCGATCCGCAAACCGTCAGTCAAATTCCCGACGAAGCCCTTTCCCTCTTGGTGGGAGTTCTCCCCAGTACCATTCGCATGGTACGTCGCGCCCCCAAAACCGAACAACAGTTAGCTGCTATTTAGATTGGGATTCGCGCTTCACTCGCTTCGATGCCCGATCGCGCGGTCTCGCTTTCAAGGTTAATAAATCTACATTTGATTTGATTTCCCTGTAACGGACGGGGCAAACCTCGCGACTCAACGTCCCTAGAAACGACTGACCCTCGAACTCGAGAAGTCGCAAATTGTCTGAGATCAAGTAAATTCAACCGATACTTTTGCAATTCGTCCAATTTCTGTAAGATAATCCCAGTGTTGCCCCCGAGGGCAGCGATGGGGTAGCAAGTTCTGTTGCGGATAGACCCGTACCCGACGGATTTAAAGACTTCCCCGTCACTCAACTCACACACTCAACCGGGTTCTTTGTAAAAGTCATACGGAGGGCGCGTTTTCTCTATATCTCATCTCTGAGAGTAGGGATCTGGCGTGCAAAACTTATGGATCGACTATGGTGTATCGCACTCATACCTAAATGGACGACCGCGGATTCTCCCAAACCGCTAGCCGCCGCAGATTTTCAGGCGGTCACGCAAAGTTTGGGGAATTCGTTGGGTCCGTCTATCCTCAATTTAATCGGCGCTATTGCCATTCTCATCTTGTTCTGGATTGGGGCAACCATTATTGCGGGTGGCATCAAAGCCATTCTCAGTAGAACCGACCTGGATAACCGGGTCGCGAATTGGGCGATGGGCACGCAACGGGGAGAGAACGAACCCCCCGTAGAGCAGTGGATTTCTGCTGCGGTGTATTGGATTGTTCTGCTGTTTGGCTTGGTTGCCTTTCTCAATGCCCTGAACCTGCAAGTGGTTTCTGCACCCATCAACGCCTTTTTGGGTCAGATTTTCAGCTACTTGCCGCGTTTGGGTGCTGCCGCAGTTTTATTTGGCGTGGCTTGGTTGCTGGCAACCGTGTCAAAGTCCTTGCTGTTGAGGGGATTATCGCGCTTCCGCTTGGACGATCGCCTTGCCGAACAAACGGGTGAGGAAAGTCCGTTTCTGGTTAACGAAACCCTAGCCAATGCTCTGTATTGGTTCATCTTCTTATTCTTCCTGCCGCTGATTCTAGACGCCCTGGAGTTGCAGGGACCGCTGGAACCGGTACAGGATCTGATGAGCAAGATTTTGCTCTACCTGCCTAACATCATCACGGCGGTGATTATCGGCGTAGTGGGCTGGTTTGTCGCCAAGATCGTGCGGGGTTTGGTCACCAATTTATTGTCTGCGGGTGGTATCGATCGCCTGGGACAAAGATTGGGTCTCAACCAGACTCAGGGAATGTCGCTGTCGTCGATTGCCGGGACGATCGTCTACGTCTTGATTCTGATTCCCATTGCCATTGCCGCGCTCAACGCCTTGAAAATCGAGGCGATTTCGGCGCCGGCGATCTCGATGTTGGAGCAAATTCTGGATACGTTGCCCCAAATCTTTACGGCGATCGCGATTTTGGTGGTGTTCTACATCATCGGACGCTATGTCGCGGCATTTGTCTCTAGCATTTTAACGGGTTTGGGCTTTAACGGCATCTTCTCGGCACTAGGGTTACAAGGTTTCTCTCAACCTGCACCTCAGACGATCGTCGATGACGAAAACCCCTACAATCCCCCGACGACGACGCGGACGCCTTCGGAATGGGTGGGGCTGATCGTTTGGGTGGGCATTATGCTGTTCGCCACGGTGGCAGCCGTTGAAGTTCTCGACTTTGCGGCACTCAATGCGATCGTTGCCGGACTCTTGCTCATCTTCGGGAAAATTCTCGCCGGACTGGTGGTGTTTGCTATCGGGCTGTATCTGGCTAACTTAGCCTATCGGTTGGTTCTCAGTTCTGGAACCTCCAACGCCCAGTTTTTGGGTCAGTTCGCCCGCGTTGCCATTATCATTTTCGTGGCAGCGATGGCACTGCAACAGATGGGGATCGCCCCCAATATCGTCAATTTGGCATTCGGTTTGCTCCTCGGGGCGATCGCGGTTGCCATTGCTCTGGCGTTTGGTTTGGGCGGACGCGATATTGCGGCTGACGAAATTCGCAGTTTCCTGTCTTCGTTCAGAAAGCCGACGGCTAAACCCACTGCCAAACAACCGCCTAGATCGGATGTTTAGTCGGACTTAGGTAAAATTACGGAGACCCTGGGAAGATACGATCGATCGGACTTCAATCCGATCGAATCTCCCCCCTCCGCTCCCGCGAGATTTTAGCTTGCAATTCGTCTTTCAGGCGATCGAGAATCGAAGTTTCGTCGATGGACGCCAAAATCCGGGCGATCGCCGCTTTCGGGCTTTCGTCTCCCCAAGATGCTCCGTTGGCGAGATACGTTTTAGCCACTTGACCGATGCCGTAAGTGGCAACCCCCGCTAAACTGGCTTGGCTCAACGCGACAGAAAGATAACCGCCTAATGCTAATCCCCCAGTAACGGGCGTTGCCAATCCCAACACTCCCTTGAGGGAACTCAATCCCAGATTGACGAGCCATTCGCTCGCCCCAATTCCCCCCATTCCCAGGGCGATTTTTTGCAGCAGTTCGATCGCTCCGATGCGGGTGACGGGCAATCCGTACAGCTTGGAGAGGGTGACGATGAGAATGACATCCACCACGGCAGCCCCGACGAGATCGGCGGCGGCAATGGGATTGAGGGCAATCGCCACGGCTTTGGCGACGGTGGCTTGCCAGATGAGGCGATTGGCACTGCGATCGCGAATCTCCAGTTTCCGAGCGATGGTTTTCTGATTCACATCATCAGCATAAAGTAAGCTATTCAGGGCGATCAGCGACTTCCCTTCCCGGTGCAAAATTTCCAGAATTTTCAGCTTCAGGTCGTCTACTTGCGGCGTACCCGGCACTAACTCTACTTCCAAGCTGCCGTCGGGACGCCGGGTGGCTTTGGGGACGCAGGGGGCGGCGGCTGCCATGACAATGCGATCGGGGTCGAGAATTTCGCGCACCCGCCGATCTCGAATTTGCTCGTAAATGGCTTGTCGATCGGCATCGGGATAGCGATCGATTTGATTGAAGACCAACAGCAAGGGTTTTCCGGCATCTCGCACTTGCAGCAAGCCATCGTATTCCACTTGGGTAATATCCCCCGCCACCACAAACAGTACAAGATCCGCTTGCTGGGCAACTTGGCGAGCTAACTTCGCCCGACGCTGACCGTCTACTTCGTCCAAACCGGGGGTGTCGATCAGTTCGATCCGAGAATTCCCCAAACTGGGAAACGAGGCTTGCCAAATCTCATCGCTGCTGCCTCCAACCGCTTCCCGACTCACACGCCACTGCACCGTCTGGCTGTCTTGAGTCACGCCGTGCAGTGGTCCAGTTTTAAAAATGGGCTGACCGACGATCGCATTGAGTAAGGAAGACTTTCCTCGTCCCACCATGCCAAAAACAGCAATCTGGACGGTGGCGGATTCCAACTTCTCGATCGCAGTTTCCAGTCCGCTCAACTCGGTTTCTAAGCCTTCTCGTTCCGTCGGCGTTAAATCCAGGCGGGACACCAAATCTCGCAGTGCGGTTTTGGCTCCTTCGTAATGAAGTTCGGCTTGCATTTCGGCAACCCCGAACAGGGCTTCGTCGAGGTCGCGAGCGATGTCTTGAGGGTGAGAGTCGGGCATGGAGCTTTCATGAGGAGATGTCAACAGCAGCACGGCTACCGTCTGATTCTATTGTAGAACCCACCCCGATCGCACCGAGTTCTAAGACACTTTACTCAGGAAGGATAGGTCAGCCGAACCAAAGTTGGTACTAAACGCGACGTTCAAGTTTTCTAAGGTTTGGATCAGCCACTGCACCGTATCGTGGGTATAGCTATCGTAGTGATTGAAGAGAATGGAAAACCGCTTTTCCAGATAAGGCTTCACTTTGCGACAGACCAACACGATTTTCAAGAGCAGTGCCATTACGAATACCGGTCCGATGTTGGACAGCAGGTCGATTAAGACGTAATGGTTGGGTTTATGAATACTCTCTACCACCAAGAAGTTCAAAAGCTGACTGCACGTGCGCACGATTAAAAAGTCGTTGAGCTTTTGGGAGTCGCTTTGCGGCAGGGTCTCTTTGATCTGCTGGTAGAGCTTATCGTTAAATAGACGCTTGCCGTATTCGGCATCGATGGTGGGGATGAGGTACTCGTAGAGATCGTCTTTGAAATCTCGAAAGGTAAGAGTTTGGCTGCTGTGGGTGATGAAATTTTGGGCGAGATCGCGGTAGGTATAGGAGCCTTCCGCTTGGCCGGCAAATTGCTTGACGGCAACGTACAGTTCGCGATCGCTCAAGAGCGTGGGATTCTGGACGGGTTGGATGACCCGCTGGCATTTAGACGCCGACAGTTGGCGAGATAGCTGAGCCTGACGCACTTTATAGGTAACGTAGCGAGAGAGATCGACTTCGTACTGTCGCTGTTTTTCGGCTTGGATTTGCAGGACGGTTTGCTGGTGTTCGTAGGCACTGCTCTCGCCGATCAGCGAATGAGCGTACAAGTACGGATATCGACCGATCAGCGTTCCCAAGGGACGGGACTTTTCTTGGACGGGGAGGTGGTTTTGCCCGTCAACGACTTGTACCAGGCGTTGCAAGTGCAGGTACTGTTCGCTGTGCGAAAATTGTTGGACGAGCGATCGCAGTTTCCGGGTGCTTCTCGATTGCGCCAGTCTATACGTACTCGAGGACGAGACTTCTTCAAACAGCTTGACTAGCTCGGGAACCGAAGCTTGACTTTTCGATTCCATCTGCCAGTGGTTGATGAGAATGTGCAAACAGCGATTGAGAATACTGTTAAATTCTTGCTCGGCTTGTTTGGAGGTGGCAATCTTCTCGATTAACTGGGAGATTTCGGGATCGGGATAGCCAACTCCGTCGATAAAAAGGGTGCGAACGCGCTCGATCAGGCGAGTTGGAGATTCGGATTTAACTAATTTCAGCAAGTGCTGATATAGCTCTTGCTCGTCCGACTGCGCCGGTTTGTCACGATCTGCTAGAATTGCCATTACACTATAGACCTCGAATATCTGGGCAGGACGGTCGTCTCCTGCCTTCGGTTTCACGGTAGATTCCCAAATTTATTTTTTCACGATTACTAGCACCCTATTCTAAGCCTCATCATAATCAATACTTCTCAGCGTCGTCAACCAGAAAGCAGTTGGCGATGCTCCTTCTGAGAAACGGATGCGAGCCGAATCGGTTGAGTTTGAGCGAGCCGGGTGGGTTTCGATGAAAAGGGAGCGTGTTAGAAGATGCTGACGCGAGTGGAACGGTGAGGTAGGGATGAGCGATTTCGAGAATGATGAAATCGGTCGTTCAGATCTATTATCGGTGATGCAGCCCTCAAATCGGTCAAATCTTCCAATCTTTTTTTAGAGAATTGTGACGATCGCAGACGAGAGTTTGAGGGAAGGCAATTCTAAAATGCACCCATTAGGAATGGGTTGTCGCTTGTGGTTCTAGGGCAACTAGGAGATCCCGATGAATGTCTTCGACGGAACGATTGCCATCGATGACCGTCAGACAACCGTGCTGGCGGTAAAACTCGATAACGGGTTCGGTTTGTTCTAGGTAGACTTCCAAGCGGCGGCGGATGGTGGTTTCGTTGTCATCTTGACGTCCCCGTCCTAGCATCCGGGCAACGAGGATATCGGTGGGGACTTCAAAGTTGAGGGCGCGATCGCACGGTTGGGAGATAGCGTCGAGGAGTTCGCCCAAGGTTGTCGCCTGGGGAACATTCCGGGGAAACCCATCGAGAATCCAGCCGCGTTTCGTGTCGGACTGTTGCAAGCGTTCTTCGATGAGGGCGATGACGAGGCGATCGGGAACGAGTTCTCCGTTATCCATGTAGGATTTGGCTTTAATGCCCAGAGGCGTACCGTCGGCAACGGCTTGACGTAAGATCTCCCCGGTGGAAATGTGGGGAATTTGCCAGCGTTCGGCGAGGAGAGCGGCTTGAGTCCCTTTACCGGCGCCAGGAGGTCCGAGGAAAATTAATCGCATCATATAACGGGGTTGATTTTTAACGAGAAGTTGTGTCAATGACCAGGGCGTTGACGGATCGAGTCTGGCGGGATTCGCGATTTGGGGCGAACCGGTTGCCATTTTTCCCATGACGGGCGAGCGATCGAGCAGTCTGGAAGAAACCCTTCTGATGGCTGAATGCTAAATTCAGGCTTAACCTTTTTTTCAGATTTTCTTATGATACACGGAATCGATCGCCTTATTCTTCAGATGCACGCGCTCGGAGTTTCTCGAGATAGATTCCCCAGGTAACCGCTAGAGGGATCTCGGTAAACGGGATGCGAATAGATGCGGTTCCATCGCTCATTTGAAATTCTAGGGCGATCGATTTTCCTGTTTCGGGAGGATTCTGGGAATCGACTGGTTCCCCATCCACGATGGGGCGGATGGTTTCCACGGCATCTAAGGAAAAGGTTTGTAAATTCGCGATTCCCTGGCGGGTGGGTCGTCCCCAGGTAATTTCTCGGTTTTTTTGTCCGAGGACGGCATAGAGGTCGTATTTGGCGCGATCGAACCCGGATGCCCAGGTTTGATAGGCTTCGACTTTGCGATATTCGTTCCAACCCGCCCACGCCAGCCCGATAAAGAAAGCCAGTAGGGGCAACCACAGGAGTCCTCGTTCCATCTCACTTTTGTTTTTGGTTTGGGAGGGGACTTTTTACTGTAGCGCAATTTGGGATGGGTGCGGTGAGTTTAAGATAAAAGTGTAAAATGCCAGTTTGATCGAATGCCCGTTTTAGACGACATTTACAACACCTTTACCCCAGAACCGCTACCCGCAGGTTCGCCGAAGTCCGTCGATTTTCGGGAAGTGCGAGGTGGGAATGATGTATCGATCGAATTGGGACGGAGAATCCGGCGATCGAACGATTTCACCTGTCAGCTATTTTCAGGACATTTGGGCGGCGGTAAGTCTACGGAACTACTGAGATTGGCAGCAGAACTCAAACAATAAGGGTGTATGATCGTCTATTTTTCGGCGGATGATGATGATATCAATCCCGAAAACGATTCCGAAAACCACTGGAGACACTATGAAAATCCAAAGGATTGGCAAAACACCCTCAACCTCGCCCTCTATCACGTTGCCGCCAACCAACCCGATACCGCTCAAACCCTCTACCAGCAAGCCCTATCTCAAAACGCCCCAACCGACAAAATCCGTAAGGCAATTCGCAATTTGCAAGAGTTCCTCATCGTTTTTCCTAGCAATTCCTTAGCTCAGCAAACGATCGACCTTTTGCAGCAAAGTTCGGACTCAGAAACCCACGACAGTTAACTCGGAAACATTCTGTAACTGTCGATTCGGCGATTCGCTCGCAAGAATGCCCTTCAGTCCATAGAAACTACAAACACTTAAAATAGAACGATCAAACTTACCTCTAACCTATGAATACACTCGAGCAAATTACCCAAATTGCCTTATCCCTTCTCAATACCCTTCGAGTGTTACTCATCGAAAGCCTGGAATTCGATATTGATGAATCCGTTCAAGCATCTTGGACGACAGTAGCCCAGCAACGGCTCAAGGAGATTCGTTCGGGTGTCGTTCAACCTATTCCCGGAGACGAAGCCTTAGCTCGAGTTCGGAAACTTCTCGGATAATCCATCGATGAACTACGTTTTTCATCCAGAAGCGTTGGTGGAATACTCCGATGCTGTTCGAGATTATGCCTTAAAGAGAAATCATAAACCCAGTCGTTTTTCTTCATCCTAGCAGACATCTCGTAATGACAAACGAATCCGATCGAGTTCAACGAACTTCTCAAAAAGATGCAAAAATTAACGTTTTCCCGCGAGCACTCGATCGGTAGTTAAATCAAGATTGGGGAAAATAGGAGACTGAATACGATCGGTTCCTGAAAATTCGATACTGTCATAAAGTTGATGGTCGAGGATGCAAATTAATACTTTATTTTCCAGAGGATCGACAATCCAGTATTCGGGAATTTCTAGCAAAGCATATTCATTGCGTTTTGAACGATAGTCATCAGTTCGAGTGGATTCGCTGACCACTTCAACGACGAGATGAGGCGGAGGTTCGTTAAATTCAATGACAGCTTCGCGATTTTCCATTGCTTCCCATTGCGCGAGATCCATCACGGTAATGTCGGGTATGCGGGAAGTCTCCCAGCGTCTCCCCCGAGGAGAACGAATACCGACTAAACCCGGTAACACAACCCACGATCGAGAAGAAGATTCTGCGTTAGATAACTCAAGGGTGAGGAAATGAATAATGTTACCATGTTTGCCTGTACCTAAGCTCATAGGACGTAGTTCTCCATCGACGAGTTCGTAGGGAATTTCTGTGCCGTTGATATAGGTTAGGTATTCGGAGAAGCTGAGTTTTTGGGGCGCGATCGTCATAAAAAATCGAATTCTCCATCAAAATTAACCTTTCTATCATTCTACTGCAAAATTAAGATTTTAAAATATCCTGACAGTATTGACGAAATTCTTTCAGGGCAACACCCGTTCCGCGATCGGAGGCATCCTGGAATACCCGATCGATAATTGTCGGTAAATCGAGGTTGAGAAAATAGCGACTGAAGGATGGCAATTGATACGCGCCATTTTGCAGGCTATAAATTTGCAAACCACTCTTTTTAAATAACCAAACTTCGGGAACTCGATAGGGGAGATAGTCTTCGGCTGCGGTGTAAGTCGTCACATCAATTTCAATAACTAAATCTGGAGGGGGACTGGTTTTCCAGTCAATGCGATCGCGACCGACAGCCGCTTGCCAATTGTCGATATAAAAGCAATAATCCGGCTCAATTCCTCCCTCTTCAGGCAGTTCCATTGTAATCGGAGTGAAAGCTTCATAATTCCGATTTTGACTGTCGAGTAAGGCTTTAACAATATCGGCGAGAATGTTAGCTTCTCGTCCGTGGCGGGGTAGAGGACTCATCAGTAAAATTTCTCGATCGCGGTATTTAATGCGGGGAATGGAACCATCCCCTCGACTCTCGCATAACAGGCGATAGTCTTGCCAGGTTCCGGGCATTCGCACTACAGTTCCGGGGGGAAGATGAGTTTTTTCGCGGGAAATGAGGGCGTACATCTTTATTTAAATGGGTAAACACTTTTAGAGACAATTCTTGGTTTATCAATACGTCATAAAAACTAGAGTTTTCTTTCAATTGAAGGTTTCTATATTGTACTTCAGAAATTGCCTCTATCGAGAACGATTGCCAATCGACTGATAATTCATCTAAAAAAATCCGGCTTTTCTAAGAGAAAAACCGGATGTGCGATCACGGCGATCGCCGTTATGACAAGATAGAAGAGGAGAAACTTAGTTTGCTCGATCGCCAATCATGCCGATCGAGGAAAGTCTTTAGGCAGCACGAGGGTTATCTAGAGGATATTTGGGCGTATATCCGGCAACCAGTTGCTCGAGTAAAAACAAAATCAAACCCGTATTATTTTGGAATGCCGCTTTCCCGAGAGCTTTGACGGTCAAATCCAACGTCTCTGGAACCATTTGGCTGGCATTGGGAACCATTAGGAGTTTTTCGTGTGCGGTCGGTTCGTACTTCTCGCCAGGAATCAACAATTCTTCAAACAGTTTTTCCCCCGGTCGCAAGCCAGTAAATTTGATTTTGATATCTCGATCGACCTCGTATCCCGAGAGGCGAATTAAATCTCGCGCCAGATCGACAATCTTGACGGGTTCGCCCATATTGAGCATGAACACTTCGCCGCCTTGACTCATCACCGAGGCTTGCAAAACCAGTTGCACGGCTTCGGGAATGGTCATGAAATAGCGGCAAATATCGGGATGGGTAATGGTAACCGGTCCGCCTGCTTCGATTTGTTTTTGGAAGGTGGGAACGACGCTCCCCCGACTGCCCAACACATTGCCAAAGCGCACCACGACAAAGGGTTTACCGCTGGTTCTTGCCGCTTGTAACACCAGCATTTCGGCGACCCGCTTGCTCGCACCCATGACGTTAGTGGGATTGATCGCTTTATCGGTGGAGATGGTCACAAACCGTTTGACATCGTACTTCAGCGCCAATTCCACCAGATTTTGGGTTCCCAAGATATTATTAGTGATGGCTTCGGGGGGGTTGACTTCCATCATGGGAACGTGTTTGTGGGCGGCGGCATGAAACACGAAGTCCGGTCGGAATCGCTCGAAAGCGTGTTCGAGGCGATCGCGAAATCGCAGGTCAGCAATAAAGCTTCTCAAGCGGGTCGGTTCCGGGGACGCATTTTTATGTTTCCCCCGCACGGCATTCGTCAGCCGTTGTTTTAATTCTTGTTCGATTTGGAACACGGAATTTTCGCCATGTCCGACCAGGAGAATTTCCGCTGGATGACAAGACATGATTTGGCGGCACAGTTCGCTCCCGATCGATCCTCCCGCTCCGGTCACCAGCACTTTTTTCCCTTTTAACAAGCCCATGACGCCTTCGATATCGGTTTGAATGGGTTCGCGTCGCAGTAAATCTTCGATCTTGACGCCGCGAACGTTGCCCAGACGGATGCGACCGTTAACAATTTCGTGAAGTCCGGGAAGAGTGGTGGTGG
This sequence comes from Oscillatoriales cyanobacterium M59_W2019_021, assembly GCA_015295945.1. Classification (GTDB taxonomy): domain Bacteria; phylum Cyanobacteriota; class Cyanobacteriia; order Cyanobacteriales; family Geitlerinemataceae; genus DVED01. Next base: position 13,209 of record DVED01000164.1, read on the forward strand.
GGATTCCGGTGGCTTGGCAAAGATCGACGATATCCCGAATGACGGCTCCGGAAGCGGAGGGGATGGCGATGGTGATGCGTTGAATGTTTGCCGTCCGCACGATGTGGGGAATGTCATGGCGGTTGCCGACCACGGGAATGCCGAGAATGTTGAGATTGAGCTTGCCGGGATCGTCATCGACGAAGGCAACGGGGCAATATCCGCGATCGGGTTGTCGCTGCATTTCTTGCACTAGCGAGATTCCTGCCGCTCCGGCACCGACAATCAGAACTCGCTCGCCGGATTTCATTTCCCGGTGCTGGTTATGCTTTTGTTCGACGGCTCGGATGCTGAACCGCAAGCCGCCAACCACCAGAAAACTTACGAGTCCGTCTAACAAGGGTAATGATCGCGGTAACAGGTCGATCGAAAAAGTCCCGAACCGATAAAATAGCCCGAAGCACAGACTTTGGACGACGATAACCGTAGCGGCTAACTCGGCAATCTGAGCGAGTTCGCCAACGCTGGCATAGCGCCAGTAACGCTGGTAAAATCCCCATTGGTTGAGGATAAAGAATTTGATGGTGAGAAAGACGACGGTAACGGCAAGCAAGCCGATTTCATACATCGCTAGGTCGATCGCGCCGTCGAAACACAATCCCAAAGCCAGGAGTGGGGCGATCGCAAAGACGATTGCATCGGCGATCGCAAAGTGGCGATTGTTGAGCTTGAGCAATTGATCGTTGAGACCGGAGAGCGAGGCAACCATGGCTGCCTCGACCTTTTCAAACTTGAGTAATCGATCATTGAGTTGGTTGAGCTTATAAATTTGCATGATGACCCTGTTATCGCTTGTGAAACACTGATGGTTCGAGATGTTCGATATCTCTACCCATCAACTTTCTTCCCGCCCAATCTCTCGCCCGACAGCGCAAGTGGGAAGATTGACAAACCAATATTCGCGGTAGTCAAACAGGTTGGGAAATGGGAGAGCAAAATCGAGAATTCAGAAAAACGGCTGACTGAGGTGCGAGGGAGTTGAGTTGAAACTTGGCTATACGATCCTCCAGGCACTTGCCGATTGACGAACCCATCGGATCGGACAGAACTTCTTCGTTCTGCTTTGTCAGACAGGTTTGCACCTCAATACTTCTAGAACAATTTTTCCGTAGATTTACAGACTTATGGCTACCTCCTTAACTCCTTCTTAACCAGTAATTTTACTGAAAGTAATATTCTTAACTTTTTCTTAAAATAGTAATTATACGGAAGCTTGAAGATCTTGTCGTCCAAAACGAGACTTTAGTGTCAACCCGTTCTCGAACTGATAGCCACAATACAATTGCTTAAAACGTTTATCCTAAAAGCTTTTTCAGCGATATGCTCCATTGGAGATTTCATCCTCAACCGACTGCCTGATAGCTAAGTATTTATACGTAAGTGAATGAAACCCTCGAAATCGCGAGCCTCTGGCGATCGCCTCCTGGATAAAATGCTGGTTTCTCCAGTAGAGCTATTGCTATAATTGGGGACTTGTTGAGTTTTAAGTGACAAACCGTGAAAAAACCCCTCGTTCTGGCTACAGGCAATCCGGGCAAACTCAACGAAATGCAACCCTATCTCGCTGGACTGGATTGGGAATTGCAACTCAAACCGCCGGAATTGGAGATTGAGGAAACGGGGGATACCTTTGGAGCAAACGCCCGACTCAAAGCCTCTTGCGTGGCGGAGGCGACGGGAGAGTGGGCAGTTGCCGATGATTCCGGTTTAGCGGTGGAGGCTCTCGGCGGCGCACCGGGAATCTATTCTGCCCGATACGGCAAAACCGATGCCGATCGCATTTCTCGATTGTTAACCGAATTAGCAGGACGAAGCGATCGCGACGCTCGGTTTATTTGCGCGATCGCCATCGCCCGCCCCGATGGGACAATCGCCTTGGCAGTGGAAGGCATCTGTCCGGGACGAATTTTAGAGGCGCCTCGAGGAACGGGCGGTTTCGGCTACGACCCCATTTTCTACGTTCCCGAATACGACATGACCTTTGCCGAAATGCCCCTAGACATCAAGCAAAAATGCAGCCATCGCGGCAGGGCGTTTCAAGCCTTGCTACCTCAATTGGGGGAAATTCAGTAATAAGTAATATGTTGATGAGGTGTGTTGGGGTACGAAACGCACTGTTTTGGTTATTTGGGGTTGGGTGTTTGGGGTTTTCAGAATGCAGAATTCTGAAAACCCCCGGCTTTCTATCCTTCTGCCTTACAATCCCATTACCCATCACCTACTGATATTAGTCAGTGTTCGTGGGTCGATCATGGACTCGATATGCCGATTCTTGTTGGAGTTGCTGCCTACCATTGCGAATGACGCGGAGCATATCGCTCAACTGTTGTTCGATGTTGCGCAGCACCCGATCGGCGTATTCGTCCGCTCCGGTTTCGATCGCCGAAGCTTCGGCGATCGCCCGCGCGCGCATGGCTTCGAGTTCCTGTTGCGCCTGCATTTGCAACTGTTCGATTTCGGCGATCGTCTGTTCTTGCGCCGCTTCGCAGTCGATTTGCACCTGCTGGCGAACGCGATCGGCTTCGACTTTCGCCTGCCGCACGATCCCCATTTCGTCTAAGATCCCGTTGGCTTGTCGCTCGGCAGCTTCGACCACTTCTCGCGCGTACTGTTCCGCTTGCTGGAGAATTTCCTCCTGACGCTGCAACAAAGCCGAAGCATCCTGAAAGGCACTGGGTAAGCTCAGTCGGATTTTATCGAGGTGATCGAGAATCTGTTCCTCGTCGATCAGCGTTCGTCGTGTGAAGGGAACGCGGGGACTCTCGAGAATCATTTCTTCAAGGCGACTGAGTTCTCGTTGAATATCGACGCTGGGAGTGCGCGTCGCATCGCCTACGGGGACTCCAGTGGCGGAGGGTTCGTCGGCTGGGGAGGTGGGGTTGGATTGGGATTCGATTCCGGCTGAGTCCTGGCGTAACATTTGTATATATCCAAAGCAACTGACGGGGGAACAAAACGATCGACCGAGCCGCCAAATTTGGCGATCTCTTTGACGGCACTACTGCTTAAAAAACTATACTCATTGTTGGTGGCTAAAAAAACGGTTTCGATTTCATTAGATAGGGTTTTATTCAGGTGCGCCATTTGCAGTTCCATCTCGAAATCCGATAGCACCCGCAACCCCCGCAACAGCACTTGTGCCTGTCGAATCTTAGCGTAGTGAACGGTCAGACCGTCCAAGCTGTCGATTTCTAAATTATCGAGGTGTCCAGTGCAAGAACGAATTTGCTCGATACGCTGTGACACCGGAAATAAAGGCGTTTTATTGGGATTAGTTGCCACTGCCACGATCGTTCGATCGAAGAGCTTGCACCCTCGTTCGATAATATCGAGGTGTCCGAAGGTGATGGGATCGAAACTGCCGGGATAGATCGCTAACACGGGGAATTCGAGATAGAATTTGGATACGATCGGCAAAGAGTTAGACCCGAGGATCTTAACGCTTGCGAGCGGGCGATACTGCCAGAGGGAGTCGCGATAACGCGATCGCCCGAAGCCAGTGGAGCAAAATTTTAAGTATTTCAACGATCTAGACTACTCCCAAATCCGGCATTTAGGCAAATTCTGCCGCTAAAACGTTACAGAATCGCGGCGAGTGCCGACCCTCCGCCCACCCCAACTCGGACAGATCGCTAGTCACCGATGGCAGTTCGCTGATATTCTAGCCCTGGCTGGGAATCTTCAGTCCTATTACCCCCGTACGGAGAGAAGAACCTTGGGAATCGAACTGCGCAGTTACGTTTATATCGATAGCTTGCAACCGCAACACGCAGCATATATCGGCACGGTGGCGGCAGGATTTTTGCCTTTGCCAGGAGATACCTCGCTGTGGGTGGAAATTTCGCCGGGAATCGAAATCAACCGCATTACCGACGTGGCAGTGAAGTCTACGTCCGTGCGTCCCGGCGTGCAGTTTATCGAGCGCTTGTACGGTTTGCTGGAGGTGCATTCGAGCAAACAGGGCGAAACGCGAACGGCGGGAAAGGCGATTTTGGCTGCCTTGGGGGTGCGCGAACAGGATCGCCTCAAACCCCGCGTGGTTTCCAGTCAAATTATCCGCAATCTCGATCCCCATCACGTCCAGTTGATCAATCGATCGCGCCGAGGACAGATGATTCTCGCCGGACAAACTCTGTATATTTTAGAAGTGGAACCGGCAGCTTATGCGGCGCTGGCGGCGAACGAGGCGGAAAAAGCCGCGCAAATTAATATCCTGCAAATTAGCGCGATTGGTGCCTTCGGGCGGTTGTATTTGGGGGGGGAAGAGCAGGATATCATGGCGGGGTCTCGGGCGGCGGTAGAGGCGATCGAAAATGTAACCGGACGAGAACGAAAGAGCGATCGCCGCGAGTAATGTAAAGAATGCTAACAATCCGAGTAAAACGAGATCGCCAACCTTGAAAAAGAAGTAATCCCTGTAAAAATTGGGTGTCTTCATAAAATTGGGTTTTGCCAACCCTGCGAATCGATAGGAGAATTCAAACGTGGACTGTAAAATTCGCTATAAACCCGCTTTTGCGGCAATTTTCGTCACCCTGCAACCGGGCGAATCGATAACGGCGGAAGCTGGGGCAATGACGAGTGCAGACGGTCGAATTGACATGACCACAGAATTTTCTGGGGGGGTTTTCGCTGCCTTACTCAAGAAGTTTTTTGGCGGTGAATCTTTATTTGTCAATACCTTTAAGAACCCAACCCAGAAACCACTCACTCTAGTTCTAACTCAAGCGACAATTGGAGATATTATCGGGCTAGATTTGCGCGGGCGATCGCTGTGTTTTCAACCGGGTGCGTATATTTGCCACACGCCTGGAGTACAGTTAGGCGTTCAGTGGGCGGGATTGAAAAGTTGGTTTTCTGGAGAAGGTTTGTTTAAACTCAAGGCATCGGGACGGGGAAAAGTATTTTTTGGTGCCTATGGAGGACTGACTCGCAAACAGGTTGAGGGGGAATTTATCGTCGATACGGGACATTTAGTCGCGTACGAACCCAGTATCCAAATGAATATCGGATTGGCAGGCGGATTGTTAGGTTCGATGACTTCTGGAGAAGGCTTTGTCAATCGGTTGACGGGAACGGGGGAGATTTATTTGCAATCTCGCAGTATCGATGGATTGGTGAAGTTTTTACGTCCTAAATTTTAAACCTATACAGTTCAGAAATCAAAATGAATATCGAGTTATTACACCAACCCGATAGCGCGATCGCTCGCATTCTTCTCGATGCCGGAGAAGAATTGGTTGCCGAAGCCGGATCGATGGTGGCAATGAGCGGTTTTATTAATGCCAGTACGACTCTGCGACAAGGAAAAGGTGGGGGAATTCTCGGTGGCTTGAAGCGAATGGTGGGCGGAGAATCGCTATTTTTAAGTGTTTTTCGATCGCCCGTCGCTGGTGGTGAAATTTTTATCGCTCCCAAGACGATCGGCGATATTATTCAATATGAACTATCCGGGAAAGAGTTGGTTATCCAATCAACTTCGTATCTGGCAAGCGCCTCGGATGTCGATATCGTTTTAGGCTTCCAAGGCTTCAAGTCTCTATTTTCCGGAGAAGCCATTTTTTGGCTAACTGCAAGCGGTTACGGCTCCATTTTACTCAATTCTTTCGGAGCAATTTACGAAGTCGATGTGAACGGAACCTACATTGTCGATACGGGTCATATCGTTGCCTTTGAGAAAAGTTTGGATTTTGAAATCACGAAAATTGGCTCGAGTTGGCTCGGCGCTTTTCTAGGAGGTGAAGGATTAGTTTGTCGCTTTAAAGGACGAGGAAAAGTATACTGTCAAACCCATAATCCCGGCTCATTCGGTCAACTCGTCGGGACTCAATTACCACCTAGATAAGTTGGTTATTTGTTATTTAGACTTTGGGGTAAGTAGGGAGCGCCCCCGGAACGAAACGCACCATTACCAATCACCAATTACCATGACAACCATTTCCGATATTGACTACGACATCGAACATTCTCCAGCGTATGCCTCACTGGTGTTGAATTTACGCGCCAATCAAACAGTTTTGGTCGAAGCTGGGGCGATGGCGGCGATGGATGCGTGTATTGAAATGAAATCGAAAGTGAAAGGAGGATTGGGAAAAGGTCTGGGACGGTTGGTGAGTGGCGAGTCGTTATTTATTAGCGAGTTTACTGCCAAAGAACGACCCGGAAAATTATATGTATCGCCGGGAGTACCGGGAGATATTCAGCATTATTACCTAACAAACAAAGGGTTAATGATTCAATCTTCTGGATTTGTGGCGTGCAGTTCGACGGTTCAGTTAGATACAAAATTTCAAGGGTTTAAAGGATTTTTTAGTGGCGAATCGTTGTTTTTGCTGAAAGCGACGGGAACTGGGAATATTTGGTTTAGTTCTTATGGGGCGATCGTGGAAATCCCGGTTTCTAGGGATTATGTGGTCGATACCAGCTATATAGTCGCCTTTGAAGATACGTTAAATTATAAAGTTGAGATGTTAGGCGGATTGTCGTTCAAAGGTTTAAAAACGGGAATTTTAGGGGGAGAAGGATTGGTATGTCGGTTCAGCGGTTCGGGACGGTTGTGGGTTCAGTCTCGCGAGATCTATGGATTGCTCAACTTCTTAAACCCCTTCCGTCCGGTTAAGAGTAATTAATCTGAAGATCGTCACCCAAGAGAGATAAACGAATAACCAATAACTAATAACCCTGGCTATGTCAATCGATCGCAATCCTCCCCCGTCCAATCGCCAATTGCTGATTTTATTAGGACTGTTTGTCGGGTTTGTTTTAGGAGTCATTGGGTTAATCGGATGGTTCATTAACGGCTTAGTGGGATTTATTCCCCCGCAAGTCGAACAAAAATTAGGGGCGATTATCGTTCCAGCTTACGAACGACTTGCCGAAAATTCAGATACCCAACAGTCGCTCGATCGCCTCTTGGATCGCTTAGAAACTCATTTGCCACCGGAACAAAAAGAAGGACGAAATTATCGCCTCTTACTGCTTCCGGAATCGACGGTAAATGCAATGGCGTTGCCGGGAGATGCGATCATCTTATACGCAGGATTGGTCGATCGCGCGGAATCGGAAAATGAAGTGGCAATGGTATTAGGTCACGAGTTGGGACATTTTGCCCATCGCGATCATTTGCGGAGTTTAGGACGGATTTTACTGTTACGAATGGCGATCGCTTCGATATTTGGAGATGCGGGAACTTGGGGATCGATCGCCGGTTCAGTTGTGGAATCCGTTTCCCGATCGCGCTATTCTCAATCTCAAGAACTTGCAGCGGATAAATTTGGTTTGGATTTGTTACAAAAAACTTACGGTCACGTTGGCGGAGCTACAGAGTTTTTCGAGCGAATGTCGCGAAAGGTGGGGGTAGATTTTGCCTTTTTATCGACGCATCCAGATCCGGGCGATCGGGTGGCGAAATTAAAGGCTATCATTCAAGAACGAGGATATCCCATACGCTCGATCAAACCTTTATAGACAGTGAGGCGATCGAGCAACGGTATTATCCCCCACTCACCGGAGGAATCAAAACCACCTCATCGCCATCGTGCAGGATTGTATCGGCACTGACAAACTGCAAATTGACCCCAAATCGAGTCAGTCTTTCCCAGGGTTCTAACTCGGGATATTCGGCAAGGCATCGATCGAGAATGCGACGAACCACCGTCCCTTCTGGAAATTCCCATAAAGCTTCCGACTCGCCATACGCTTCTTGGTATGCAGCAAAAAATTTTACGGTGACGGTAATCGACGAATTAGACATCATAAAACATCAGTAAGGAATAAGACAGTTTCCCTGGTTTGTGGGTCATGAACTTTATTCATTCTCGACCCAAAAACCGATGTGATTGGCAACCGGACGTTCTCGTCCGGGGAGTTTAGTATGAATGGGAGAATTAAGAACGATCGCCCCTTTTTGTTCGTCGGCGATCGCTAATGTTGTCGAACCACCTCCATCGAGGTTAATGGCAGCATCAACCCCCAACTTTAAGAATAGATCGGTTAACTCTTTTAAGGTGACTCCTTCGCTGTAAAATGCCTGTTTGTCATCGATCGCCACGATCCATAATTTTGTTCCGGTTTCATCAATTCCTACGGCAGTTCTCGAGTACAATCCATCGTTATTGGGAGTATTGCGCGGGAGTTGTGTGGGTTGACCGTTGGCAACGAGAACGGCACTTCCCGCCACGGCATTGAGGGTATCTGGGGGGCAGGTTCCGTCTGATCGAATTTGTGCTCTTTGTCGGTTGGAAAAACACAAAGCAGACCATCTTTTCTCGGCAGAAGAGTAAGTTTTACTATCGGATATCGCCAACCCGACCGCATTTGCCCGATCGCCACTTTTGGGATAATAATCCCACGGGGTATTTTCCCGAAAAGGGAAAAAGAAGTTCGCATTAATGGCTAAAATTGGGTTGAATTCTCGCAAAAATTCCGTCGTCGTTCGCGCGGTGATTTCGGTACGATCTGAGGTGGGATTTCCCGGTGTGACCCCCACGCGAATTTTCGCTTCTTCGAGATTTAAAGTCACGATATGGAGTACGATCGGACGGGGAGTATCGAGAGCTTGGCGATCGTACGTAATTCCGGGAAAGAGGGATTTCTGAAGGTTCGTTCGTGGGGGACGATGCCGTAGTAGATTTCCGTAAAAAACCAGAGGAAGAGCGAGAATCGCGACACCCACGATCGACGTTTTAACCCAATCGAACATCTTCAGACCGTAAAAACAGTAAAATTTTAACCTACCCCATTTTAACGAGATTTCTCGGAATTAGCGAAATCGCTCGCGTTCCAGTTTGATTGTCGCCGTGCTAGCTTATAAATTGGGAACTTTTATAGGAGCGAGAATGCGGTTGCAGTCCAAACCCAAATTTACCCAATTTATCATTGGGGCGATCGCCGTTGCAGTTGCCGCGATCGTCCTGGAAGGGATTATCAAAACCGGATTTGGCGCGTTGGGACAAACACCGGGCGATCGAGCATGGTCTTATGTTATCGCATTGCTCGTAACTTGGGGCATTTCCGGGGCGGGATCGGCAGGGAAAGCGCTGTTATCGCCGCAAATAGGTTCCATCTCGGAAATGATTTCCTCAGTGGCTTCTGGGGCATTTTTGGGCTTTTTCTATGCCGGAGTGTTCGCCGAAAACAATCCCCAAGTGGCAATTGGGGGAGCGGTTGTGGGCGGTATCTTGGCACTGGTTGCGGCAATTTTATGGCGGCGTCGGTTGGTGTGGGGAATGGTGGTGGCAATTGCAGGTGCCTTGCACGGTTATGGCTTTGCATTATTGGTAGGAACGCAAGCGATCGATCGCTTAGTTGCCGGATTATTTGGGGGAGGAACGATTTGGGGAATTGTTTGTATCGTTTATCTATTTTTTAGTGTCAATTCGTTGCGGTTAGCCGTCCAAATTTTAGGTAAGCTTTCAGCTATCAGCCGTCAGCCATCAGCTTAAAACTCTGATGCAGCTTACAGCTATAAATTGCACTCTAAGAACCATTCGTATCCTTCCTTGAATTTTTGCTTGGCATCCGTGGAAACAAGACTGCCATGGGCGACGATAACTCGTTGAAAATTCCATTCTAAAACCTGTCGTACGGACTGCTTGACTTTTTCAGTCGCTCGAGTGGCGAGTTTTTCCAGCCACGAGGGACGAAGCTTATTGTAGCTGCCGATGGTTTGCGCGAGAAACCGAGTAATTGAAGGAAAGCTTTCGTCAAAATGAAACGCGGTATCGGTTAAAATTAAAGTCTGACTTTGCCGATGAAAGAAGACATATTCATTTAACGGAGAAGCTCCGGTTAAACCAAAGGTTCTAAATCCCTCAAATAATAAATAGTCCAACTCTTCAAACATCGTTCCTTGCCGATCGCCCATTAACCGATCGATCTTCAACTTGGGTTGTTTGACTTCTAATCCCGCTGCTGCCCAAAATTCAGCCTGGGGGTAAATAGATTTGCACTTTGCGGCGAATAAGTAGTGAGATAAGTTGGGAGCAATAATATAGCTAACCCGACCGATCGTATTGAGTTGAGCCAACAGAATTTCATTCATTTCAACTGGAGAAATGAGGACGATTTTGCCGTTTTCGAGACGAATAACCGTCATTCGAGTCCCGACATTTAAACCTAAATATTTTAAAGGTTGTTCGGCAACCCAAAGATTGGTATCGATCTCTCGCAGCATTATTTTTTTATAGCGGTATACCGGGAAGAAAGAAAGGCGAATGGCATATAGCCTACCCTGCGGGAAGCAAGCTACGGCATGGCTACGCTAGCGCTCCTACAATTTGGGTAAATCGAACGGAATTCATTAAATTGAGAAACGCTATATTTCACTTTTCACTGATTACTTCAGATCGCCATCGATCGCGACTAATTTCGGAACCAACAACTGCGCCGACTCCACCCAAGTCCCAATACCTAAAAAACGACCGTCCTCGTCCTGAACTCGCCGAATGGCATCGGCAGGTTTGGATGCCAAGTCACAAGGCAAATCCGCAATTTTTTGTCCTTGACACCAGCGACGCACGTCGGCATCGGCAAGGGAAATCGGAATCAAATGTTGGAGAACGGCACTCGGCGGAATGAGTTGAAACGTTCCCATTTCCATTTTGTCCGCCAGTTGTTCGAGGGTCAAACTATCGGATCGGGAAAATCCGCTGCTGTGGGTGCGAATCAACTTTGCCAACGTGCCGCCCGTTTGCAACGCACTGCCCAAATCCCGCGCGATCGCCCGGATATAAGTTCCCCCGCCGCAGACAATTTGCAAATCCACCTCGGGAAACTTGCCATCGCGCCAGTCCAACACCTCGATGCTGTAGACTTCCACCGTCCGCTCGGGAACCTCCACTTCCACGCCCGATCGCGCTAAATCGTACAATCGCCGTCCCCCCACTTGAATCGCGCTGTATTTGGGCGGAATTTGGCGAATCGTTCCCCGAAATCGATCTAATGCCTCTTTCACCGTTGCCAAATCCAAGCCGGAAACGGGTTGAGACTCAATAATTTCTCCCTCGAGATCGTCGGTGGTGGTGCGAACCCCCAAACGCACCGTGGCAAAATAAGCCTTATCGTGTCGTAAATATTGCAACAATCGCGTTGCTTTGCCCACTGCGATCGGCAAAACCCCCGTCGCTGCCGGATCGAGCGTACCGCCGTGACCGACTTTTTTGAGCCGCAACAGCCGCCGCACTTTCGCCACGCAATCGTGGGAGGTGAAGCCAAACGGTTTGTTTAAATTGAGAAATCCGTGCATAAGTTGGGGTTTTGACTGAATGGGTATCCCGATAGGGTTGAAGAGACAGGGTAAGTTAGTAAAGAAGGTCTCACCCCTCACCCCGGACATTATGCCTTTTCGCCTGCGTCGCCATCGTGCGATTAACAGAATACTCACCCCTCGATTGATCGGCAACTTTTTGGCAGGGGGAGTGTTGGCGATCTCCCTGTGCCAGATCCTCAAACCCGCCGTTGCCGCCGATCGCATTTACGCTTCCTACGCCGTCCTCGAGCGATCGATTTCCATCGCCGCCTTAGAAGAGTATGCCAAAAATGGCAAAATTGAGGAAGACTTAGCCGTATACGCCCGCTACGTCACCCCCGACGATCTCGAAGAACTGCGGAAAATTTTACGGGCGCGGGCGGATTTAGATCCGGTGGTCATTTCCCAGTTTCTCTACACCCGCCAAGGGGAAGTTCTGCTCAAACGCTTGGGGGAAGTCATCCAATCGGGATCGGGAAATTCCGGATTTTACGGCTTGCGGGCGGCGCTGATTTTAGCGGCTGCCGACGACGAGGGTTTAACCTTGCTCAACGTGCTGCGCCAGTTTCCTACCTCGGAAATTCGGGTCAACCTGCAACGGGCGCTACAAATGGCTCAAGAGTTGCAAGGATGGGTGAACCAAACCAAACGGGCGATCGATGGTGTCGAAAGATTCGCCACCGCCGATGCTCGGGAGAAAGAGGACGACGCGATCGAGTTTGCCGAGGATTTGCAAAAACCGGGAAACCAACGCTGGCAAAAGCGATCGCTCCAATTTTCCGATCGGGGTCGCAAAATTCTTAACATTTCTAAAGACCGCAAACTCGATACCGACATCTACCTCCCCCAACGCAACGACGGACAACCCGCCCCCACCCTCGTCATTTCCCACGGTTTGGGTTCTACGCGCAAAACGTTTGCATATTTAGCCGAACACCTCGCTTCTCACGGGTTTGCCGTCGTCGTTCCCCAACATCCCGGCAGCGATGCCCGCCAGTTGGAAGCACTGATGACCGGGGTGGCGCGAGAAGTTGCCAAACCCGAAGAATTTGTCGATCGCCCCTTGGATATTACCTTTATCCTGGACGAACTTGAAAGCCTAGAGCGCAATAACCCCGAATGGAAAAACACCCTCGACTTGCAGCGCGTGGGCATTATCGGTCAATCTTTTGGGGGGTATACGGCTCTGGCACTGGCGGGTGCACCCATCAACTTCGATCGCCTCCATCGCGACTGCCGCCAAGAAGAGGAATCTTGGAACGTGTCTCTCTTCTTGCAATGTCGGGCGCAGGATTTGAAACGTCGGGACGAGGTATTGCGCGACGATCGCATCCAAGGGGCGATCGCCATCAATCCTCTCACTAGCAGCGTTTTCGGGCAAGAAAGCCTCAGTCAAATTCAAATTCCCGTGGCGATCGTTTCCGGCGGTGCGGATACGGTTGCCCCCGCCTTAGTCGAGCAAATTCAGCCCTTTACCTGGCTGAGTGCCCCCGATAAATATTTGCTGCTGATGAAATCGGGAACGCATTTTTCTACCCTGGGACAAGAGGAAGGCGTGGTCTCCTTTCCCCCGGAGGCGATCGGTCCCAATCCCGCCCTCGCCCAACGCTATATGAAAGCCTTTAGTTTGGCGTTCGCCGAAACCTATATCGCCGATCGATCGGCATACAAACCCTATCTCAGTTCCAGCTATATTCGCTCACTCTCCCAAGAGTCGATTCCCCTCAGTTTGATTCGATCTCTGGGAGAAACTCAGCTAGCAGAAATGCTCGGTCGGCGATCGCCGTTGTTACGGAATCAGTAATAAGTAATAAGTAATAAGTTAAGATTCTGTAGCGATCGCCGTTGCCCACCCAGATTCGGGGTTTGAGCGCTCTTCAAAAAGAGTCGATCGAACTCTTACGGCAATAACGATACAGCCTAGAGCGTTGACAAATGCTTGCACCTTGATGTAGTGATATTCGCTAATAAATTTTTGAAAACTTTATAAAAAACGACCCAAACTAAATCATTCTTTTAACTAACGCATTTTTCCTCTGCCTATACTCGAAGTATGGTTCTTAACAACCAGATTTAAAGGTTGTTTAACAGCCATTATTTAACTAAAAAATATGCGATCGCGATCGCATAGAAATGAGATTTCTGTCATAGCGGAAATTCGATTTTATTCCTACTGCGAGAGTTTCAACCCAGACTTTAAGGATGTTTTGGAGAGTATAGACTTTATGACTGCCATTGCCAAAAAACTACTCATCGGTGCTTCTGTTATCGCGGGCATGAGTGCTGCCAACCCCGCCTTTGCCGCCAGCATTACCGACACTTCCCTAGGCGGAACCGCTCCGAGCGATGTTTTGCTCTACTGTGCAAACGGTGGGTTTACCGAAGAATGCGATGCCCCCTTAGCCAATATTCTCCAAGGCAATAGCAGTTCCCCCGGCGGTAACGTCGAATTGGCAGCCAGCAGCGAAAAATCCGGTTTTGACTTCAGCAAATATACCAGCCTGACCGGGAAAGTTGACGGTCGAGATATTACCCTCAGCAGCTTGACGGCGAGCGATTGGGGTGGTGGTTTTGCCCAAAAATGGTTTGGCGAAGCACTGACCGCGAACGGTTTCGATAGCCTCTTCAACAGTTCTCAGAAAACTCAATTGTTTAATCTCTTCGCCAACTACGGTGGATTTCAGCGTTTCAGCGATCCCAACATCTCTTATGTCAATCGCGATGGCAGCACTGGGAAAGTCAGCATCGGTTTAGCCGGTCACTACCAAGCCTCCACGCTGTTAACTCAGTCGATCGATAAATATATCGCCTCCAATCAACTATCAATGTCTCAAATGATTATGGCGAATACTGCAAAGTCTGTCTTGGCAACCAAAAACATTTTCGCCAGTGAAATCGTCAAAGTGACCTACGAAGGTCAAACCCAATTGCTGTACAGCTTCGCTCCCACTCGATCCGGTTTGGTCGCGAAGGATGACGGGTTGTCTCACACTGGAAACTACGAAGTCTCGTTGATGGGAACTGCCGATCCGCAAAAAGAGGTTCCCGAACCGACGACAATGGTAGGTGGTTTGATGGCATTGAGCGGTATGTTTGCTGCCAAACGCAAAGCTCGCAAAAAAGCGTAAGCCTATCGATTTAATGCTTCCTCAATAGTTTTCTCAGATTACTCAAACCGAGAGGTCGATCGACCTCTCGGTTTTTTATAGCGATCGGCTTTTTTGTAGCTATCAGCTATCAGCTAAGTAGGTCGGTGGGGAAACATTTAACATCTTTAGTAGGGGCAGGTTTAGCAGAAAGTTTCGTAGGGTGGGTTAGGCACGGGGATGATTTGTAGGAAAAACCAATCCGTTTGAATCCGTGCGGTAACCCACCACCCGATGTTTATTAACGTCAGTACGGGTTAACGACTCTATCCCCTGGACAAACCCAAAAACCTTATTCACTATCTTCGAGCTTATCTTGCACGCCTCGAACGATGCGAGACAGTTCTGTTTTTTCATTAACACTCACCCGAGTCGGCGATCCGCTGATAATGCCTTCGTAGTGGCGGAACGAATCTTTAATTTCCGCACCTTTGTCGCTGATAGTATACTCGCGAATGCCCGTATCGTGCCACGATCCCCGCATTTTGAAGACGTTAATCGCCCGCGCCATTTCGCCGCGAATTTCCACGTATTGCAACATCAAAATGGTATCGGTAATGGTAGAAATGTGGGAATCGGTAATGGAGTGCGATCCCATAAACTGGTCGGTGGTATTGGTGAAAAATCCGGTAATTTCTTCTTGTTTGGCGTATCCAGTCACGCCGATGACAAACTGGCGGAAGGCATTGTTACTGACCCCTCGCGCTAAGGCCGAGAGAGAGTCGATCGCAATGCGAGAGGGTTTGAAATCGACAATTTCGGTTTTAATGATTTGCAAGTGGTCTTCCAATCCGGCAGATTCGGGATAAGCGCAAAGAATTTTCAGCAATCCTTTCCGCTCCATTGCCTCAAAATCGATGCCCCAAGAATAGGCATTTCGCAACAGTTGAGCGCGAGATTCTTCATAAGCAAATAGGATGGCGCGTTCTCCGTTCAAGCACCCTTCCTGAACGAATTTGCTGACCAACAAGGTTTTTCCGGTTCCGGTTGCGCCCGTTGCCAAAATAATCGAATCTTTGAAAAATCCACCACCGCACATATTGTCGAGGGTTTTCACCCCGGAAGAAACGCGAACGTTGGACGATCGCTGAGTGAGGCGCATTGCTCCCAGTGGGAAAATATTAATGCCATCGTTGGTCATGGTAAAGGGATACTCACCTTTCATGTGAGTTGTCCCTCGTAGCTTCAGAATTTCTACGGTACGCCTGCGGCGTTCGCTTTCCAAAACATTTCGCAAGATGACCACATTATCGGAGACAAATTCTTCGACCCCAAATCGGGCGATCGGTCCGTATTCTTCCAGTCGTTCGGTGGTCATAACTGTCGTCGCGCCGACTTGTTTCAAACGGGCAACCAATCGGAAAATTTCCCGGCGGACGACTGATGCGGCATCGTATTGTTGAAATACAGCCGTTACGGAGTCGATCGACACTCGTTTGGCTTTATATTTGCGAATGCCGTATTGAATGCGTTCGATCAGTGCCGAAAGATCGAAATTTCCCACGACTTCTTGTCCGTCGGGATCGGGAGAGGCGTCGAGGATAAATAGTTTGCCTTCATTGATGAGTTGCTGTAAATCCCAACCAAAACTATAGGCATTTTTAATAATGTCGTTGGGCGATTCTTCAAAGGTTACAAAAACACCGGGTTCGTTGAAGTAGCGAATTCCATTGTAAATAAACTGAATCGCAAACAAGGTTTTTCCCGTTCCCGACGTTCCGCTAACTAAGGTCGTGCGCTCGACAGGCAATCCCCCATGACTGATGTCATCGAAACCTTCAATCATCGTGCGAATTTTATGGACGCCGACGATCGTTGAAGCGTTACTTTCTTTTTTCTTTTGATTCATTTGTATCTGATTTTATGATATTATTTTTGGAAAAACTAAATATCTAAATGCCGATCATGTAACTCTTCGTACAATAAATCAAGACCGATCAATACTTTTTCGCGATCGGATAAATCTCCAATTATTTTGCGAACGGGAGGGGGTAAAACCTTAGATAAAGTTGGCGTTGCTAAAATTTTATCTTCTTCGGCTAACTGAGGGTTTTTGAGAACGTCAATGACTTTTAACGCATACACCCCTTGAAAGTCTTGCTCTAAAATATCGTTCAGCATTTTCAAGGCGCGAATCGAGTTAGGGGTATTTCCCGCTACGTAGAGTTTGAGAACGTAGGTTTTCTTTGGAGCAACCATAAGTAATAGCGATCGATTGAGTGAATGGGAATACGGAACTGGCAAATCAGCGCTCTTTAAGATTCTCGGGGAATCGATCGGCGATACATTTCGCAAAGATGGGCGATGACATCGATTAAAGTCAAACGATAATCGAGCAAGATTTCCTCGCTGCGACCTTCCAATTTTAGCTGTTTGGTAAATTCATCCATCAACTCCATATGAAGTTCGACAATTGCAGTGACGGAAATATCCGCAAAAAAGGCAAGATCGACAAATTCATCGATTTTTTTATTGAGGTCTGCGGGTTCGGAAAAATATTCTAAAACAATTTCGCGATAGGCGGACTTCAGTTGCTTCAGAAATTGCTGGCGTTCGGGTTCGGGCAAGTTTCTGAGGTACATCTGAGGATTTCGTTTGTAGTACACGCCTAAGTACCCCAATCGCTCTTTAAGTTTCTCGGATAAGCGTTTTTGCTGGTGCTTCAACTCGGCAATGGCGGCGGAAGTCGAGCGCGTGTTTGCCGTTCCTGTATTTTGGGGAAAATGCTCTGTGGATGAGAGTTTGAGAAACTGGGTAATGGCTCGATCGATAGCAAGAGCGAGATCGCTCAATTTTCCGGTCGCCAGTCGCACTTCCCTCTGGTGATACAGGGGTCGATCGCTTTGAATGCCTGGGATGGCGGGATCGGGGACGATGACAGCGGGTAAAAACGCGACTCGTCGATCGATCTGGGCAATGAGCGATTCTAATTGGGGACTCTCTTGCAAAATCAGACAATCGAGTTGGTGTTTGGATTGTTCGATACATTCCAAGAATCGATCGACCTCTTGAAAATGGTGGATGATGTAGCGTTCTCCAGTCAGCAAGCGACAAACCGACTCAAACAGGGCATTGTTAGGGAGGAAGGTACAAATCGAGAGTTGAGACTGCACGGTACGGGTGGATAGAGGACGGAAGTCGGCACACAAATGCCTCGTTTGTTACATACAGGAGAACGTTCGTCAAGAAACTTAATTTTTATTTAAGTTTAGTATGACTATACGCGATCGTCGTGCCTAAAGTTTCAGTCTGCCTCGGAAATTCATACATAATTTAATTAAGTGAGATCCGGGTGCGGGCCTGTGGCGATGTCGCACGCTACTGCCAAATCCGAATTGACGGATCGGACTCACCCCTCTTGGCGATCTCCCGAACGACCCACCCATGTCGATGCTCGTGACCGATTTAAGCAACTTTATCTCCCATATTCCGCGATGCTCGCCGACCGAGACGCTCCGTGGGGCATTAGACCTGTTAGAGTCCCAAGATAGTCCGTGTTTGGCGATCGTCAATGCTAAGCAGCAGCCTCTCGGTCTCGTTCACCTGCATCGCTTGCTCTTAGCCCTCCGAGATCGAGAGCGGGTTGTAGCTGCCGTCTCCACTGCCACCGGGATTGATCGATCCCTGTCCGAGATCGCGCCGGAAGACTGTCCCCTGGCGGCAGTCGCTCCCTCGCTCGTTTCGCCCCTGGCAATTTTACCCGTCAATCTCACCCTTGATCGGTTATTTCCCTACCTACAAGAACGCCGTGATCGGGTGGCTTACGCTGTCGTCGATGCCGACGACGCATTTTTGGGATTGCTCGACCCCTGGCGGCTGTTACAGTGCCTGGGAGAGCAGTTGATGGCAACCGCTCCCTCTTCGGGATTGACCGTAGCGATCGCCCGATACCAGCAACTGGCGCGGGAACTGGCGGCGAAAAATGCCGATTTGGAGCAGATCGGACGCTTGAAAAACGAACTGTTGGCGGCGGTGAGTCACGAACTCAAAACCCCTCTCAACTCCGTTTCAAATTTGTCCGGCTTGCTCAAAGACCGTAAACTGGGTCAGTTGAGCGATCGGCAAGCGCAGTATGCCCAGTTGATCTACCAAAGCAGTCGCCAACTGATGAGCGTTGTCAATCGGGTGTCCGAACTCAGTCGCATCGAAAGCGGCGAGCTAGAACTGCGGCGATCGCGCGTTGCCATTCTCGCCTGTTGCCAGGAAGCGTACCAGCAAGCCCTGCAACTGTGGGATTCTCCTCCGGAGAACTCCTTCGCCTTAGAAATCGAACCCGGTTTGGAGGCGATCGTCGCCGACGAATTGCGCCTGCGCCAAATTCTGATCGCTCTGCTCTCCAACGCTCTCAAATTTACCCCGCCGACGGGACGGATCGGGCTGCGGGTGAGTTTGTGGGGACGCTGGATCGGGTTTACGGTGTGGGATACGGGAATCGGCATCGCCGATGGGCAACAAGCCCAAATTTTCCAGCGGTTTCAACGCCTGGAAAACCCCTTAACCCATCGATTTGAGGGAACGGGATTGGGATTGGTTTTGGCGCGGCGGCTGGCTCGCCTGCACGGCGGAGAAATTACGTTTACTGCCCAAACGGGGTGCGGGAGCGAGTTTACCCTGTTGTTGCCGTTTGCTGCCAGTCCCAGTATTGCCGATCGCTCCAGACCCCCCGAAAAAGACAATCTGGTTTTGGTCGTAGAGTCGGAAGCCTCGGCAGTGGAAGCCATCTCGACGCTGCTGACCGCTTGGGGCTATCCCGTGGCGATCGCCCGTTCGGGCCCCGAAGCCCTGGAAAAAGCCCGACAACTCCAACCCCAAATCCTGTTGCTCGATCCCCAATTGCCCTTACTGTCCGGCTGGGATGTCCTCACCTTGCTCAAAGCCGACGAAACCACCCGACACCTACGGGCGATCGTCATGGCTCCTCGATCTCGAGAATCTCAAGCTCGGCAAAACGGAGCGGACGATTTCTTGAGTCTCCCCTGGTCGGAGGAGCAGTTGCGTCAAGCCGTCTCCTACGGCAGCCTCCCAGTGACATCCCCAACCCGGAAGTTAACGATTTTGTGGATAGCCGGGGGAGATTGCCATTTAGCCCCCAAACCCGGAGATCTGCAAGCCAGCCAGGATTTACGCGCCTCCATCCAGCAAGCCGATTTGAACGGTCTGTTTCACCACCATCACTGTCGCATCCTCGAAGTGGACGATCTCGAACAGGCCAACATCCTGGCGCGGATTTGGAAACCCGATGTAGTGCTGCTCGACAGTATCGTTCCCTTCGCCGATCCCCAAACCTATTTAGACGAACTCGCCCAATCGTCCCACTTAGCCGATTTACCCCTCATCGCCCTCGATCCGGAAACCACCCAAGCCGCCAACCGCGCCAGCGAGCGATACGGAGGCCGGCTTCAGGTCTTTCCCTGTTTTTCACTGTCGGAATCCTGCAATGCTGAAGATCGAAACTCTAAAGGAGTCGCTGCGCGATCGGGATGCAGTGTTCCCGCTCTGTTACAAGCTATTCAGTTGGCAGTGGGGATGGGAACAATAACGAGTTAGGGGTTAGGGGTTGTTCAATTACCGATTACCCATTACCCATTACGCTACAATTCAAAACGGACGGGTTCTTTACAAATCGCAATGCTAGAAACCCTGCAAACGCAACTTTACCATTTAGAACGATTTGCCACTCACTTGGTAGACGCACAACTGAATCACTTAACCTGGGTGAGTGTGGCAACGATTTTTGGAGCGGGTTTGCTCACCAGTTTGACCCCGTGCATGCTGTCGATGTTGCCCATCACCATCGGTTACATCGGCGGTTACGAAGCCAAAAGCCGCCTCCACGCCGCCGCACAGTCGGTGTGGTTTTCTTTGGGATTGGCAACCACTCTGGCTATTTTGGGCATTCTCGCCGCGTTTTTGGGTAAGGTATACGGTCAAATCGGCATCGGACTGCCGATCGCCGTCAGTGCGATCGCGATTATTATGGGGCTAAATTTGCTCGAAGCCCTCCCGCTACAACTACCCTCCTTTGACGCCATGGGATGGATTCCCCAAAATCTTCCCAACGGCGTGCGATCGTATCTGTTGGGACTTACCTTCGGTTTAGTAGCTTCCCCGTGCAGCACTCCCGTCCTCGCCGCACTCCTAGCTTGGGTTTCTACCACCGGAAATCCCGTACTGGGAAGCCTACTCTTACTGGCATATACCACGGGTTACGTCGCTCCCCTGATTTTAGCCGGCACGTTTACCGCTACGATTAAGAAATTCCTAGAACTGCGCCAATGGTCGAGTTGGATTACCCCGGCAAGCGGAGCGCTCCTCGTCGGATTCGGCGTTTTCTCCCTCCTCGTTCGCTTCGTTCCCGCCGCCTGAATTCTTAAGGCAGAGGGCAGAGGGCAGAAGGAACTTTCTTGAGCAGGGGAGGCAGGGGAGGCAGGGGGAGAAGATGTTTGCCAATGACCAATGACCAATGACCAACCCCAAACCCCAAATACCCAATAACCAACACCCAACCCCAAACTCCAAATGACAAATGACAGTAGATAATTCTCTTAATTCAGCGAATCTTTTTTCAATTTCGTATCGATTTTTGCGGCGAGACGTGTTGCCGTTGTTAGCGGATTTGCGGCTGGCGATCGTGCTGTTGCTGGCGATCGCAGTCTTTAGCATGACGGGAACGGTCATCGAACAGGGACAATCTCTCGAATTTTACCAATCCAACTATCCCGAAGATCCGGCTTTATTTGGCTTCCTCTCTTGGAAAGTTCTCTTATGGATTGGGTTAGACCATGTATATCGAACGTGGTGGTTTCTAGGGTTGCTGATTCTCTTCGGTTCCAGTTTAACGGCTTGTACCTTCACCCGACAGTTTCCAGCATTGAAAGCCGCTCGCAATTGGAAGTTTTATACCCAACCGCGCCAATTTGAAAAACTCGCTCTTTCCTCAGAATTAGAAACTGGAAACTTAGAAACGTTATCTCAAATTTTACAGCAGAAAAGCTACCGCGTTTTTGTCGAAGATAACGCGCTGTACGCCCGCAAAGGCATTGTCGGACGCATCGGACCGATCGTCGTTCATGCCAGTATGCTGCTCATTTTAGCTGGAGCGATTTGGGGTTCGATGACGGGGATCGTCGCCCAACATATGATTCCTAGCGGCGCTACTATTCAAATTAATAATATCGTCGAAGCAGGAGCTTGGTCGTCGCGGAATATTTTCAACGATTGGTCGTTGAAAGTGAATCGCTTTTGGATTGATTACACACCGGAAGGGGCGATCGATCAATTTTATTCGGACTTATCGATTTTAGATAAACAAGGGGAAGAGATCGATCGTCAAACCATTTACGTTAACAAACCTCTACGCTACAAAGGTACGGTTTTATACCAAACTGATTGGAGTATTGCCGGAGTCCGAGTTAAAGTTAACAACAGCCCGATTTTTCAACTGCCGATGGTTCCGTTAGATACCCAAGGCAAAGGTCGTCTGTGGGGAACTTGGGTTCCCACCAAACCGGATATGAGCGAGGGAATTTCCCTAATCGCCCAGGATTTACAAGGGACGCTTTTGGTTTACGATAAAGAAGGCGCTCTCAGCGATAGCGTGCGATCGGGCGGCGAAACTGAAGTGAACGGCGTTACTCTCAAAGTATTAGATATTATCGGCTCGACGGGATTGCAAATTAAAGTCGATCCGGGAATTCCCATGGTATATGCAGGATTCGGATTGCTGATGATTAGCGCCTTGATGAGTTACGTTTCCCACTCTCAAATTTGGGCGCTGCAAAAGGACGGAAAGTTCTACATCGGCGGCAGAACTAATCGAGCGCAAGTTGCCTTTGAACGAGAGGCGATCGAAATTTTGGATCGTTTAGAATCCAACAATTCTTTACCAACAAAGGTGTGAAAGCTAAATCTTCTGTTTCTTCCCCTAAAGCCATACCCGTCAAATTACATTGTGGATCGGTATCCACAAGAATTACCCGTTTTCCTTTTGAAGCCAGCATCCAACCTAAGTTAAAAGTTGTAGTGGTTTTGCTAACTCCACCTTTGTGATTGAACAAGGCAATTTTTTGAGCCATTGAACTGACCGCCTTTTAAGTTTGTAAAATGCTGTACTTACAGTCGCACTACTGCGTCAACCCGTGTTCGAGTGCGTAGCGAACCAACTCCGTGCGGCTGTTCGTCCCGGTTTTGCTAAACAAGCGGCTAACGTATTTCTCTACGTTGCGGACGCTGGTTTCCAAGCGGCGAGCGATTTCTTTGTTCATCAACCCTTCGGCAACCAATTCCAGAACGCTTTGTTCTCGGGGGGTAAAATCGATTCTAATGGGAGGCGGCGTGGGAACGATCGCGTTGCGGTTGGTCAGCATATCCTTTATTTCTTGGATTTGCCGCGCCAAACTGGCGAGATCGATATCTTCGGGTTCTTCGGCTTCTTGTGCTGCCGTACGGCGTTCCAGCAGGTTTTCGACAATGGCAACCAGTTCGTCGGGATCGAAGGGTTTGGAGAGGTAGGCATCGCATCGCGCCTGATAGCCTTGGATGCGATCGGAGGTCATACCTCTGGCGGTTAAAAAGACTACGGGAAGCGGCTTAAATTGGGGATCTTCGCGCAACCGTTTCAACAATTGATAGCCATCGACTCCCGGCATCATCACGTCGGTAATCACCAAGTCGGGATGGTTTTGCTGCACCATTTGCCATCCTTCTTCGCCGTTGGTGGCGACATCGACGGAAAAACCGAAGTTTTCCAGATAGGCTTTCACCGCCTCGCGCAAGGCGGGTTCGTCATCCACGAGCAATAATCGTTCTGCCATCAGTAACCCCTTTTTTTAGTAGCAAGCAACCAGCGACCCTGGCAAGTGTCGAGTGTCGAGGTCATGTCTTCAAAAGCTGCAAGCTAGACAGAGTAAGGTTTGGGCTGTTTCGTTACGCAACATAAAAGGCGGAGCCTGGGCGTAGCGCACGATCTGACTGCTTACTGCTATACAATATCGTTTTAATGGTAACAATTCCAACACTAGAGTAGGACATTTATGCTCGACGATCGCCCTGCTGCCGATGAGTGGATCGAAATTGGCACGATTGTCAGTCCTCAAGGGTTGCACGGACTGGTGCGCGTCCATCCCACGTCTGATTTTCCGGAACGGTTTTTGGAACCGGGAACCCGATGGCTGCGGCGTGGGGGAAAAGGGGAACCGGAAACGATCGAATTGTTAGGGGGACGGGAGGTTCCCGGCAAAAAATTGTACGTGGTGGAACTCGAAGGCGTCGAAACTCGCGATCGCGCGGAGGAATTGCGCGGGTCGGTGCTGATGGTTCCCGATAGCGATCGCCCCGAATTAGATGAAGATGAGTATCACGTTCGCGATATCATCGGTTTGGCGGTGTTCGACCTGCAAACGGGCGATCGATTGGGAACGGTAGTCGATGTCCTCACGGCAGGTCACGATTTGTTGCAAGTCAAGCTCGATCCGGCGGTTGCCACCTCTTCTCCGGCAGAGTCGCCACCGGAACCCCCTCCAAAGCGCCCCAAAAAGAAACCCAAATCCCCGACTTCAGATTTAGTCCTCATCCCCTTCGTGCGAGCGATCGTCCCGGAAATCGACCTAGAAGCGGGACGGTTGGAGGTCGCTCTACCGCCCGGTTTGCTGGATTTGCGCTAGATCTCTACTACCATCGCGTTGAGACTTTCGGATTTAGGGCAACCGCAGGCAAGGCTATTTTATTTTCCAAAACATGAGAGTTTTGTATTGTGCCTCTGTGCCAACCCTGCCCCACCGACGCTAAAAATCTCGAACTTGCATCCGCACGGCATCAGACAGAACGGGGATCTCGGCATACTGCCCTCGAATGGATTGAAACACGGAATAACCGATGGCGGCAACTAAGCCGAAAAATACCGTATTATAGAGGGTTTCTACTAATAATCCGCCAGATAAACCCCCTCGGAGAAGATCCAAAATTAAACCGCATAGCAGCAAGACGATATCGAGTAGCAACGCCTGCATGGTGTTAAAGCGGATGAAATGGGCAACATTGGGGTTGCGAACGATCGCGAATAAGAAGACGAAAAATAAAATCAGGTTGGTGAAGGGTTGTAGGGGTAAACTGCGGTAGATAACAAAGAGAACCGCAAAGACGGATTCGAGATGCAGTTGGCGAAATACGAACGCACCAAAACTCAGGCCGTCGAATAGGGGAAGGAAGTAAACGAGACAGGAAAACAGGCGATCGGTTATCGGCTGATTGTCGGATTGATTCATCAAACTTAACTCCTAGAGAGCCATCGATCGAAATTTGACAATCTTCATTTTACCGTAAATCTTCTGCGACGGACCTCAAAAACGAGCGATCCCAACTCGAACTCTTCCTCTCTCAGTTTTCTGTTTCCTTAGCGAACTTGCGCGTAGACCGCATCCGAAACGATGGGAATTTCGGCATACCGACCGCGAATACACTGCACGATCGAGTAAGTTGAAGCCGCTACTACAGCCAGAAAAATGAGGTTAAAGATCGCTTCGCCCAATACTGGAATTGATGACAATTCAAATCCAACAGTGCCCAGCAGTTGCAAGCACAGAGTCATCAGAGATAGGGCGATCGAAATTAAAATCGACTGCATGGTATTGTAACGAATGAAATGACGAATTCGCTCGTTGCGAACCACTAATAAGAATAAGGCAAAGAAAATCACCAATCCAATGAAGGGAAAGATACTTCCTAAAAAAGTATAAACTGCCAGAAAAGGTGCGAGGAGCGTCAAGTAGATGGCTCCGAGTTGGGGAAGTTGGTTAAATAGAGCAATGCTAAAAGGGATCGCTTCGATTAACGGTAAAATATATGGGAGGCAAGCAAACACTCTATCTCGAGGACTACTGGATCCGCGCCAGACCATACTAATTTTCTCCTAGGTTGCAATAGTTTTAGGATAGCGCATGATGGTACAATAATTCGATCAAAAATACAAATTTTTCAAAAATTGATAATGGACAATCACCTCTCCCTAAGACGCAATTTCCAAGTTTTGTTTTAGAGATTGAATTCTATCGATTGGGAACTCGCGCAGCTAAACCAGAAAGCGAAATTGCCAACAGAATCGTCCCCCCAGCAACTGCCAACGCCCTAGGATGATTTTGAAATGTCTTTATGAGCATCCTCGAACCCGCAAACAAACCCTAGCCAAATCGAGGATTCATAAATACGAGCATTAAAATTAACAGACCGTAAGGACTCCCTTGAAACGATTTCAAGGGAGTAAATAGCTCGCTAAAAACGTGAAACCCATCCAAAGGAGGAATGGGCAATAAATTAAATAAAAATAAATTAAAATTAACGATCGCTGCTAGAGTAAAAAACTCGAAGCTAGTGACTTCATTCCAGTTCAAGTAGACAGATAGCTGAATCCATAAAAGACATAAAATACCCAAAGTGAAGTTAAGCAGAGGACCGGCAGCCGAGACGATAATGTTTCCCCATTTGGGCGATCGAAACTTGGTAGGATTGACGGACATAGCCCCCCAGGTAATCCCGGCAACGCAGAGAAAAATTAACGAAGGAACGCCCATATGAACGACCGGATTTAGGGTCATATGACCCGTTTTTTGGGGCGTATCGTCCCCTTGACTGAGTGCGGCAATTCCGTGTGCCAACTCGTGCAAGCTAATGGAAACAATCAGAATAACGATAACGCGCAGAAAAAAGACCGGGTTAGTCACTAAGTGGGTTAGAAACATTGGGCGGCGATCTCTAGCAGTTGGGTTGGCAACTTATCCACTCAACTTATCACAATAGAACTCAGGAGTTTGAATCCAAAATTAGAATAGAATTCCGTGGAACTGACGGATGAAGAAACGGCATGTTTGTACTCCATTCAATACCCAGACTTCGCGATATTCAATTCGAGACGAGTTTGAATGACCCACTCATTGATTCTGAATCCTGAATTCTGACTTCTGAATTCTTCTTCAATCAACATGAACTACGCGAAATCCCATTTCGCACTCAAACTGTTCCGGTTGATTTTCCGTTAATTTAGGCATAGCATGACCGCAGGTTAAGTGACCGTGCCGCCAGCGAGGTTGTCCGGCGCGATCAGCTAATAGGCAATTCTGACAAACTTGACACGTCGGCAGAACGCGATCGTCCATTAAAATCACTAACATTTCCATAACCTCCCAGTTTGCCCAGGGTTCTCGGTTCTATTCTACCCATACTTTTCCAAATTGGAGGTCATTTTGAGTCAAAGCTTAACGCAACTGGGATCGCGGGGATTGCCATGGAACTCTTCTACCGGTAAACTGGCAAACAGAACTTCTAAACTAACTCGACAAACGCACCCATGTTTTGCCAGATCGATCGCAACAGCGGATCGGACGATCGACGTTGGTATATTTTCGTATAAAGTTCGGTAATTAATTGTTTAAATCGTTCTCCAGTGATGCGATTGCCGGGATACTCGGGCGCTAACATTAAAATCATCTCCATCGGTTCGCCCCTGTTCGACAGAGGTAAAATATAACGCACATTTTTGAGTTGTTTGGCACCCAATCTACGGTAAAAATTGACGCGGCGCTGTCGCAGATCTCGATCGACCCCAATCTGGGGATCTTCGACTTCTAATAACAAATACTGCGCTCGCGGTTGCAGCAGTGACAGAGCATAGCTAAAAAACTGTGCGCCGATACCTTGGCTGCGAAATTCAGCATGGGTTGCCAGATACCCCAACAATACAAATTCTTCCAAAATAGGTTCGCATAAAATTGCCATAAAAATAACGCGATCGTCACGATTTCCTACGAATAATTGATACGTGCCGTCAGTCACTTTTTTCTCGAATGTCGCGATCGACACTCGTTCGTTCGCCGGAAACGCTTCCTCGTAAATGGCGATCGCCGCTCGAAAATCCGGGCGATCGATATCGGTCACTCGATCGAATTGCATCATTTAAAAAAAAGGCTCCAAGGCAGAAGGTTAAAAAAATCGTCGAACCGACAGAGAAAGCGATACCATAGTCATTCTATGCAGTCATCTCTCTTGGACTTCCATGACTCAGACAAACTTAGACTTTTTAGCCGCCACCGATCCCGAAGTTGCCGCAAGCATCGATCGAGAACTCCAACGCCAGTGCGATCGCTTAGAATTGATTGCCAGCGAAAACTTTACCTCCCCTGCCGTTTTAGCCGCCCAAGGATCGGTACTCACCAACAAATACGCCGAAGGCTTGCCCCGCAAACGCTACTACGGAGGCTGCGAATTTATCGACGAAATCGAACAACTGGCGATCGATCGCGCTAAGCAACTCTTCAATGCCGCCCACGCCAACGTCCAACCCCACTCCGGCGCCCAAGCTAATTTTGCCGTTTTCCTAGCACTCCTGCAACCGGGGGACACGATTATGGGCATGGACTTGTCCCACGGCGGACACCTCACCCACGGTTCCCCCGTCAACGTCTCCGGCAAATGGTTTAACGTCCAACACTACGGCGTCAGTCCCGAAACCGAACAACTCGACTACGATCTCATCCGCGACTTAGCCCTCAAACACCGTCCCAAACTCATTATTTGCGGATACTCGGCTTACTCCCGCATTATCGACTTCGCCAAATTCCGCCAAATCGCCGACGAAGTAGACGCCTACCTCCTCGCCGATATCGCCCACATCGCCGGATTGGTTGCTACCGGACACCACCCCAGTCCGATTTCCCACTGCGATGTCGTCACCACCACCACCCACAAAACCTTGCGTGGACCCCGTGGCGGCTTGATTCTCACCCGCGATGCCGAATTGGGCAAAAAGTTAGATAAAGCGGTATTCCCCGGAACCCAAGGCGGTCCGTTGGAACACGTCATCGCTGCCAAAGCGGTTGCGTTTGGCGAAGCGTTGCAACCCACGTTTAAAACCTACTCCGGACAGGTGATTGCCAATGCCAAAGCCATGGCACAACAGTTACAAAACCGGGGGTTCAAAATCGTGTCTGGCGGCACGGATAATCATGTCATGTTGGTGGATTTACGATCAATCTCGATGACCGGTAAAGTTGCCGATCGATTGGTGGAAGATGTCAACATTACGGCGAATAAAAATACCGTTCCCTTCGATCCCGAATCCCCCTTCGTCACCAGCGGTTTGCGCTTGGGTTCCCCGGCAATGACCACTCGAGGATTGGGCGAATCGGAATTTGTGGAGATTGCTAACATTATCGCCGATCGCCTCCTCGATCCCGAAAATGAAGAGACTGCTGCCTCCTGCCGCCAGCGGGTCGCCGCCTTGTGCGATCGCTTCCCCCTGTACCCCCACCTGAGAATTCCGGTTCCGGCACTTGCCTAGGGCAATATACGTTCGTCGGAGGGTAGGCTCTACAGTTTACCCTCCTTTTTTTGAGCGAATTTTTCCGATCGGAGAGGTTCAGTGCCGGTCATCGCCAGATAACGTCAGTACGGGATCGGACAGTGACCAGCGATCGATAATTTGCCAAAGCGCGACTAGCAATTAACAAACCCCAATGCCCAATCCCTTTGCGGAGACCCCGGATTTCTAGTATCGAAGACATTTCAAAACCTTTTATAAGGATAAGATCTTGACCTATTTTTTTCTAGTCTTGAAGAGGTGCGATCGATCCGGATTTTGCTAAGATATTTCTGAGTTTACAGAAAATTTATAAT
>DVED01000003.1 GCA_015295945.1 Oscillatoriales cyanobacterium M59_W2019_021
AACAGGTCTTCTAGACTAAGCATGGGGCAAGCGGGAGGTTGATGGTTGGCTCTTTCAGCCTACCCGCTTCGCTCCTCCTTATCCAAAATTGACGTTACAATAACGCTTGAGACAATCTACAGGAGGAATAGGAAAATTTTTCCGGTCGATCGCCCTTGCCCATTTCTCCTCACCGATCTGTTGAAAGGAGTTCACCTCGTTCTTGACTTTTACAAAAGATATGCAATAATCTTTATTGTGAATTACTCTCACATACTGCTTGAGGATTTTCGCTCGACCTCGTGTCGCTTCGGCAAAGTTCGAGCGGAAGTCCATCTTTCGGCGAACGGCTTATATTCTTAAATTCAAGCCGTTTTAGGTGTCCTTTTTCTCGACGAAAAAGGGCTAGCATTCATTTGTTTTCCGAGAGAGAGCGTTGAATTGAGAAGCTTCTCAAACTCATTCAGTTATTGAGAAGTATTGAAAACTATTAGGTGTGAGCGAAACAGAAAAGGTAGCATGAATCCTATGGAACAATTGTGGCGGGTCTCCCCGTTAATCGCCGGCGCGATCGCCATTTTGGGCAGCACGACCGCCGTCAAAGCTCAAACAATCCCCAGCGTTGACGCACTCGCCGAATCCGCCACCGAGCGTTCTCAAGTCACTTCGGTCTCCCAACTGTCCGACGTCCAGCCCACCGACTGGGCGTTCCAAGCCCTGCAATCCCTGGTGGAACGCTACGGTTGTATCGCCGGGTATCCCGACGGAACCTATCGCGGCAACCGGGCGCTGACTCGCTACGAGTTTGCAGCGGGTTTGAATGCCTGTTTAGACCAAGTGCTGGCGTTAGTCGGCGGAGATGAAGGCATCGATCCCGAATCCCTGGCAACTATCCGCCGCTTGCAAGAAGAATTTGCCGCCGAGCTAGCCACCCTGCGCGGACGGGTAGACGCCCTGGAAGCGCGGACTGCTGAGTTGGAAGCTAACCAATTCTCCACTACCACCAAACTGAGCGGTGAAGTCATCTTCGGTTTGGAAAATGCGTTTGGAGAAGGACGCGCTCTCAACCCCCTGCAACGGGCGAATGGCGTTGATGACAAAGATCCGGGTGTCGATGATAATACGATTTTCGGCGATCGCGTCCGTCTGGTTCTCGACACCAGTTTTACCGGAAAAGACCGCTTGAGAACCCGCCTGCAAGCCAGCAACATTGCGAACCTCAACGGGGCAACGGGAACCGACGAAACCCGATTGGCTTACGATGGCGATAATGGCAACAATCTCGTCCTCAACCGCTTGCACTATCGCGCCCCCATCGGCGATAAACTCACCTTCCACATCGGTACGACGGGATTGGATATCGACCAAATCTTCGATGTCACCAACCCCTTTCTCGCCAGCGATGCGACGGGTGTTGTTTCCCGATTCGGTCGCCGCAACCCCCTGGTTCACCGTAACTACGAAGGGGCAGGCATTGGTTTCAACTACGACATCAGTGATTCCCTGGGCTTCAGTGCGTTTTATCTCGCCGATGGTGGGGATGCAGGCAGCCCGGTTCCCAAAGATGGTTTGTTTAACGGGGCGCACAGTGCCGGTGCTCAACTGGATTTCACGCCGGGTGATGCCTTCCACCTCTCCCTCACCTATTTGCGGGCTTACGCTCCTGGCGACCAGGTGAACGTGGCGTCCAGTACGGGGACGGATTTCGCTCAAAATCCTTTCCTAAGTGCGGCGGACGATCCCGTGGCAACTTCCGGAAATCACCTGGGCATTCAAACCAACGTCAAACTCGGAGATCGTGTCGGGCTAGGCGGTTGGGCTGGAGCAGCCTTTGTCAATGCCGAATCGGGTTCGGTGGAAGGTGCGGATGCGACCATTTTTAACTGGGCGTTTAACCTGGCTTTCCCCGACTTGGGCGGTAAGGGCAATCTTCTCGGTTTTGTGGTGGGTCAGCCTCCCCACGTCAC
This sequence comes from Oscillatoriales cyanobacterium M59_W2019_021, assembly GCA_015295945.1. Classification (GTDB taxonomy): domain Bacteria; phylum Cyanobacteriota; class Cyanobacteriia; order Cyanobacteriales; family Geitlerinemataceae; genus DVED01. The sequence goes on from DVED01000003.1 coordinate 1,947, forward strand.
CGATAACGATATTTCGGTGAACGGCATCGCCATTGAAGATCGCGATGCGCCTTGGCATTTGGAAGCGCTCTATCGGATTGCCGTGAGCGATAAAATTTCGGTCACTCCCGGCGCGTTTTACATCATCAATCCGGAAGGGGACGATCGCAACGAAAATCTCCTGGTTGGCGTCATTCGGACGACCTTCAAGTTTTAATCTCGAAGGAAAACGGGTAAATTAACGTCAGTACGGGATAACAGATTTTCTGGTGAGGGCGGGTAATGGGTAATGGGTAATTGAGAAGACACCATTTATCACTTATTACTTATTCCTTCTCCCTAAAGGGCAAGAGCTTCAGCTTTTGGCTTAATCTGTATTGATGTTAAATTAAAAGGGCGGGTTGGGCGATCGATCGCTCGACTCGCCCGATCGTTTGTCAAGATTTGAGGAGTTCGGGAGGGAAAGAAAATTAATAACAACTAACAACTAACAACTAACAACTCACTAATGCTAACGGTTACGCAACGTTTGTCCGAAACTCCAACTCGCGAACCTCCCTATATCTTGTGGCTGACAGCGGAGGAACGAACTCGCAGTCGCCGCCGTTTTGAAACTGCCGAAGGGGAAGCGGTATCCTTGCAACTGCCTCGGGGGACGATTCTGTGCGATCGCGATATTCTGGCTGCGGAAACGGGGGATGTGTTAGTGCGAGTGCAAGCCAAACCGGAACCCGTGTTAACCGTTACGGCTGATGATGTTTTTCTGTTGATGCGATCGGCGTATCATTTAGGCAACCGCCACGTTCCCCTGGAAATTACACCGACGTATTTGCGACTTTCTCCCGATCCGGTACTCCAGAAAATGCTGGTACAGTTGGGGGTAGAAGTCCGAGAAGAAATTGCCCCATTTCATCCAGAAATTGGCGCTTATTCCCACGTTCATCACGTTTAACCGTGTCGAATCTCGAGTTGAATTCCACTTCACTTTTATATTTACTGCAACTGGCAAGTCCCGCACTTCCGGTGGGGGCTTACAGTTATTCTGAAGGGATCGAAACCTTAGTCGATCGCCAAATCATTCGCGATTATAATAGCTTAAAACATTGGCTAGAACGAGAGTTAGAGTTAGGTGCAATTCGGGTAGAGGCGGCGATCGCCCTTCGTGCCTATCGAGCCAATCAAAATAACGATCTCTCCTTATTATTATACTGGAATTCTTGGCTGTCTGCTGCCCGAGAAACGGAAGAATTGCGGAACCAAAGCTGGAAAATGGGACGTGCCTTGAGTCGGTTGATTGCTAAAATTCATCCCGAAACCGAACCGTTCCTCTCTGCCATTGGCAATCCTTGTAATTATGCCGTTGTTTTTGGAGTGGCTGCTGCGAGTTTTGCCCTTAACGAGCGATCGCTCTTACTGGGATACTTACACAGTTGGGCGACCAATCTTATCGGCGTTGGCGTTAAATTAATTCCCCTCGGTCAAACCCAAGGTCAACAATTGATGATCGATCTTCAAAGGGTAATTGAAGCAGTAACTAAGAAAATTCTAACTCTAGAAGATGACGATCTTACCAGTTGGGGATGGGGATTATCACTGGCTAGTATGGCACACGAAACCCTCTACTCTCGCTTATTTCGATCGTAAATGACACCCATTTTTCCCTTAACACCTTCAACACAGTTACCCCTGTACGGAAAGCGCATTCTCATCACCGCTCCGCGAAACTATGCCGCACGATTATCCGATGCTTTGATTCGATACGGGGGATTGCCGATTCTCATGCCGACGATCGAAACTTGCATTCTCGACGATTTTACTCAATTAGATACTGTATTACAACGCTTAGAAATATTCGATTGGATTGCCTTTACCAGTCGCAATGGGATCGATGCTGTTGTTCGACGTTTACACGATTTAAAGTTGCAACTTTCGGTGTTGAAAAAAACTCAAATTTGTGCGATCGGCAAAGATGCAGAACGATTGCAATATTTGGGAATTAAGGTCGATTTAGTGCCTCGAGAACCGAGTCCAACTGGAATTATTACCGAACTCGCTAACATTGCCAGTATTTCCCAGCAAAAAATCCTCGTTCCCGTACCCGAAGTTGTCGGCCTTCCCGAACCCAATATCGTTCCTAAATTTGTGGCGGGTTTGGAACGATTGGGAATGGAAGTGACCCGAGTAGCGGCATATCAAACACGATGTTTGGAACCAGAGCTTTACGATGTTGAGATAGACTTGCTCGATTGCGGTAAAATCGATACGATCGCCTTTAGCAGTACGGCAGAAATCACCGCTTTTTTAAAATTAACCGATTTTCAGTTTGCTCGATCGAGTTGTCGCGTGGCTTGTTTCGGTCCCTATACTGCTGCTAATGCGAAAAAACTGGGATTAACAGTTGATATTGTTGCCCGAGATTACAGTTCTTTTGATGGCTTTGCTGCGGCGATCGCTCGAGTCTAGATCGTACCATTGATCGACTTTTCCAAAGTTTTCTCTAGAATTCAGTCGTCTTAAGATGACTTTAGCTATTCGCCCGGAGATTAATCTCCGGGCGGTTGTGGAGACTCGCGATCGCCTCGGTGTCGATCGGATGAATTAATTCCGTTGCAACAGCGTATCTTGCGCCAGAAAATGATCCAAATGATACGCTCTTTCTTCGGTTTCTAACAGAATTTTCTCGTAAAGATAGCGAGTTGCGCGATCGCCCAAACTTTCCGCTTGTGCGGCTTGACGGCGCAACATTTGGATGATAGCTTGTTCGGCAGCTAAGTCGTTTTCCACCATTTGACGGCAGGCGTAAGCACCATCTTCTTCGGGTGTAAAACAGCACAGTTCGGCGAGTTTGCTGAAGCTAGCAGCCGGAACGCCACCCAATCCGTTTAAGCGTTCTGCTAAATCGTGAACGTGTCCCCGAACGTCGCCGTAGCTTTCTTCAAAAAATTGATGCAAGGGATAAAATTCTACCCCTTCGACGACAAAATGATGCTTTTCGTATTGCAGGTACAACGCTTGAAAGCTGGCGACGGCAATATTTAAGCCTTCGCAAATCGGAGCCGTTACGGAGGTGTCGAGTAAAACGGGATTACTAGAAACTTGTCCGAAAGGTTGCAGTAGAGTATTGGTCGCAGACATACTAATAACCTGTATTTAACTGGTATTCCTGAGCGCACGGCTTTAGTGTATCACAAATTTTTAGAAATAAAAACCTTCAATTGTTTTCTTGGGTTCACCAATGAGATTCTTTCTAATTAAAGATGGAAATGGGGTTGAGAGTTCATGTTAATATTTCTCAATATTGTATCCGGTAGTCATTTTTCAGGCTGTTTCATCATTTCCTATACGGATAAACTGTAGGTAGAGATTGCTCGATCGCGATTGAGTTTCTCGATTTGAATAGAATTATTTGCAATAATAAATCCGATCGCTCAATCGAGAATTGATAGCTTTGACCGACCTTGAGGAGCCGTCATCTGCGTTAGCCCATCTTGTAGATAAAATTCGCGCGATCGACCCAAATCTCAAGAATTTCTGGTCGTTTCACCTATAACTTCCTGGTGACGGTGGATATTTTCGGATTCCTGTCGTCGATTACCGCTGCTCCAGAAGAGTTCGGACTGGCGAGCGGCGTCGATCCCTGTATCGATTTGACCAGCGTCTGCGCCAATCCCAGCCAGTTTGTGTTCTGCGAAGGCATCCACGTCACCAGTGCCACTCATGCCGCCTTTGCCCAATTTGCGGGCAACCGACTCAATGCCGCCAGCATCCCCGAACCATCCATGCTTCTGGGCAGCGGAACGATCGCTCGCAAGCGGCGGAGATTAAGTCACAAGTCATAGACAACGGGATGGGTGATGGGTAATCGGTAATGGTTAGAAAACTACTTATTACTTATTACTTATCCACCCCAACCGAGTGGGCTGTTCGTAGACGCGCTTTAAGGTATTGACATCGCGTACCGAAATGCCTTGGGGTTGGCGGACTTGGGAGAAATAGAGGGCGTCGGTTTCCACCGGAGAGTGACCCCAAATTCCGATCGCGTGTCCGAGTTCGTGGAGGATGGCAGTGCGGACGTAATCGCCAGTTTGGGTGGGGGAAATGGCAATCTCGAACCGATGGGCGAGGATTTCGGCGTTGTTTTCACCCTGGCGGGTGTAGAATTCGTAGCGGGTTAGCGCAGATCTCGCGCGGAAGCTTCCATTTGCCGATCGCTCCGGTGGGGGTCGCCGTCGAGCGATGGTAATATCGGCATTTTCGGGGCGATCGACTGTTTGCAGGGGGAGGTACGCACCCCAGGCTTCGATGGCATCAGAAGCGGCGTTAACCCACGCTACCGAAGTATTTGTGGGGGGGCTGGGAACCTCGATATAAATTTTGACGGGAAAGTTAGACCACACCAAATAGCCAGCGGGTGTGGTTTGCACCTCCGAAAAATAGTCTCCCTGGGAGTCGGGATCTTGCCACTGCGCGAGGGTGGCCGGCAAAGGATGTGCTTGCAGGGGAAAGATTTCTGGGGAGGGGTGGGAAATTCCCGGCATCCCCGAAACATTGGAAACGGAGAGACAGAAGGCGATCGCGCTGGCAATTCCCGCCCAGAATCGCCGCCAGAATTTAGACCCAACCCGCACTCAGCACCAAAGTCAGGCTGATAAAGACTAAAGTCAGCGTCCAAGTAATCCGATTGAGGGTCACTTCCGCGCTTTTGGGACTGGTAAACAATTGCGCTTGTCCTCCAATTGCCGCAATCCCGTCCCCTTTGGGACTGTGTAGCAGAATGAAGATAATTAAGCCGATCGCCGAAGCGACCCAGAGAATTTGAACGATACTTGCAGTGGTCATGGTAATTGGTAATTGGTAATTGGTAATTGGTAATTGGTAATGGTCGAACAACCACTTATTACTTATTACTTCAAAGACCCAATCCAACAGGGGTGCGGTTGCGGCGAACCTCAACCTCAGCGGGTTGAATCATCGATCTCCCGGTCATTTCCGAGGGTTGGGGAATCCCGAGAATCTCGAGAATGGTGGGGGCGATATCGGCGAGGCGACCGTCATCTCGCAAGGAGACTTCCGTGCCGTGACCGGGAATTTTTACCCCTTCTCCTTCTACTAGGATAAACGGAACGGGGTTAGTGGTGTGAGCCGTCCAGGGTTCGCCGTTGTCGTCCCACATATATTCGGCGTTGCCGTGATCGGCGGTAATCAGGGCGGTTCCCCCAGCTCGACTGATGCTTTCCAGCAAGCGTCCCAAGCAACGATCGACCGTTTCGATCGCCTGAACTGCAGCGGGATAAATGCCCGTATGACCCACCATATCGGGGTTGGCGTAGTTGATGACGACTAAGGAGTAAATCCCTTTTTCGATCGCTGCTATGGCTACATCCGTTACCGCTTCGGCGGACATTGCCGGAGCTTGATCGTAAGTGGGAACCATGGGACTCATTACCAGTTCCCGATCTTCCCCTTCAAAGGGAGTTTCCAAACCGCCGTTGAAGAAATAGGTGACGTGGGCGTATTTTTCGGTTTCTGCCGTCCGAAATTGTTTTAAACCTTGGCGAGACACCACTTCGCCCAAAATGTTACTCAGGTTTTGCGGTTCAAAGGCCACTAAAACCGGGAGAGTGGGATCGTATTGGGTAAAGGTGAGGAAGGAGAGGGGGCGAATGAAGGGGCGATCGAACCCATCGAAATTCTCGTTGACGAAGGCGTAGGTGAGCTGCCGAGCGCGATCGGGACGGAAATTGAAGAAAATGACCCCATCACCCGGTTCGATGGCTCCTGGGGCGATACGGACGGGGAGAATAAACTCGTCGGTGATTTCATTTTGGTAGGACGCTGCGATCGCCTCGGTTGCCGATTGTGGGTGAATTTCGGCATCGTCGGTCATCACCCGATAGGCTTTTTCCACCCGCTCCCAGCGGCGATCGCGATCCATGGCGTAGTAGCGACCGCTAATCGTCACGATTTTGCCGATCCCGACTTGGGCAATATGTTCCTCGATTTTGGCGATCGCCCGCACCCCTTCCGTGGGGTTGGTATCGCGTCCGTCGGTAATGGCATGGATGCAAACTTGGGAAAGATCTTTCGCTTTCGCCAAATCCAGCAATCCCAGTAAGTGATTAAGATGGGAATGCACGCCGCCATCCGAACACAAACCGATGAGGTGGAGTTTGCCGCCGGAGGTACGAACTTCTTGACATAGCTTTTCGATCGCCGGATTGCTTTGAATCGAGCCATCTTCTACCGCATCGGAAATCCTCACCAACTCCTGGGGAACGACCCGTCCCGCCCCCAAATTCAAGTGTCCGACTTCCGAATTCCCCATCTGTCCGGTTGGCAAACCCACATCCTTGCCAGATGTTCGGATCAGCGTTCGCGGATAAGCTTTCCACAAACTATCCATAACTGGGGTATTGGCAGCAGCAATAGCGTTGCCGTCCGAACTTTCGCGGTAGCCCCAGCCGTCTAAAATGACCAATACCACTGGAGAAACAGAGGATGGCTTCATAAGTAACGTATGCTTGTGTTGCAGTGGTTCTCCGCCATGATACCACTGCTTTTTGCATCCCCGATGCCGGAAAGTTGGATTTTCGCTAACATTTCCATCGGTTAGATTTATAAATTCGTGCCAATGCAGTAGGGGCGGGTTTCTAAATGTCCCGACTCAAAGCCTTCGTTCCTAGGTTATCCGTTATAGATGAGCCTTCCGATGGTACGATCGATCCGTTGTCTCAACGATCGGCAAACTCGTGGATCGATTTCGAGTAGAGGTTATCTCCCAAACCCCCAATCCCCAACAAACGATCTATGCAGCGTTGCATCAAGATTACAGCGAAGATTTTGTCTTTGACGATCTCGATAAGTTTCCCTCGGAACAAGCGTGCGGCGAAATTGCAGTCAAGCGATTATTAGCAGGCAATCGCGGTCACTATGGTTGCTATACTCCTGATACTGAAGTATTGACCCGCAGAGGGTGGGTACAGTTTCCCAACCTGTTACCCCAAGAAGAAGTTGTCGCTATAGATATTAAAACCGATCGAGCGCATTTCGAGTCTCCCATTGCTTACCAAAAATATACAATCAACGACAAAATTTATCAGGTAAAAGGTCAGAATTTGAGTCTAGCTGTAACCTTAGACCACCGTATGGTTGTTGCACATCGAACAAAGAATGGTGATTGGACGGACTATTATTTCGCATCGGCGGCAGATGTAGTAGGAAAGCCCAGAAAATATCTCAATTCTAGCTTTTTAAAATACGCTCTGCGTTGTAGCTATCCGAGTGATTTACCGCCTGGGTATGAGCCAGAAAAGTTAATGAAATTGGCTGGTTTTTTTATTGGAGACGGCTGCATTAATAATGCCAGTATTCATACTAGATTTCGGATCGTAAAGCAAAACAAAATTGACTATCTCTATGCACTGGGGTTTGAGATCGAAGAACATTCCCAGCATCGATACAGTCTTGTGGATCGAAAGGTATCAGCTTGGTTGCAGCAGAACTTTACCCACAACCGGGAAAAATATATTCCTTGGTCTTACTTAAACTTAACGCCGGATCTGGTTGCTAGTTTGTTAGAGGGGATGCGAATAGCTGATGGCACCCAAAAAAGAAGCAGTTGGTCTTATGCTTCTACAAGCGAGCAAGTTTTAGACTTTTTACAAGCCATTTTACATCTTAATGGTCAATCCGGTTCGTATAGTTTCAATAATCCCAATCTAGGAGAAGAACACACAAACCACAAACCTTGTGGCAGAATCCATATATCTAAACGGAGAGAACCTCGAGTAGAAACCTGCCAAAAGAATCGGTCTCGTAGTTATGTTGAAAGTATCGAATCATACGAAGGTGATGTTTTCTGTGTAACAGTTTCAACTGGGGCATTGCTGGTGCGAAAAGACAGAAAAGTTATCGTTTGTGGAAACTGTTTGGAACACCCTCAAATCGTTTTCAATTGTGGCTATTTTCCCCACAGTGTAATGCAGCAAGCCAGAACGCATCGAATTGCCTCATTTGACGTACAGTCTCTACGCTATACGGGGATGCGTTTTCTCGATGTCGTCACGGGAAAACGAGACATCGAAGAGGTATTTTATCTGCGTCCCGTGGGAGATTACGAAGACCGTCAAGGGAAGAAATATCATTACTCAGCCGATCGCAGAAAAGCCGATCTCGAATGGTGCTTGGAGGCAGCAAAACGATACAGCCTCGATATCGAAGCGGGAATGTCGGAAGAACACGCTCGGGGCAAACTTCCCTTTGATTATCGACAGCATTTTATCGTCAGCTTTAATTTGCGATCGCTCATGCACTTTCTCGATCTCCGAGGCAAGAAAAATGCCCAGCTAGAAATTCAAAAACTCTGCGATCTCATGTGGGTACACTTTGAAAAATGGACGCCGGAAATCGCAGATTGGTACGCTAAAAATCGCTTGGGGAAAGCTAAGTTATCACCGTAAGGGCAACTAACTCCGACGGTGCGTTTCGTTCCTCAACACACCCTACGAGCTAACTTCGATCAAACTCTTGCCAAAGTCACCGTTTCCGATTGATCTTGGTATTTACCTCGACGAGTTTCGTAGCTGACTTCGCAGGGATCGCCTTCAAAAAATAACAGTTGCACGACGCCTTCGTTGGCATAAATACGGGCATCGGCGGGGGAAGAGTTGGAAAATTCGAGGGTGAGATGTCCCCGCCAGGATGCCTCGGCTGGGGAGAGGTTGGCAATAATTCCACAGCGGCAGTACGTACTTTTTCCAATGCACAAAACGGTAATATTATCGGGAATATTCAAACATTCGAGTGCGACTCCGAGTCCGTAGCTGTGACCGGGGAGAATGAAATATTCGCCGTCTTCATCGCTGTGTAACTGAGCTAGTTCTAAGTTATCGGGATTGAATCGTTTGGGATTGACGATCGAACCTGGAATGTGGCGAAAGGTGCGGAAATCTTTGGGAGAAAGACGAATGTCGTAACCGAAAGAACTCAAACCATAAGAAATGACTTTAGAGTTGTCAACTTGACGGACTAAATTTGGCTCGAAGGGAGCAATCATGCCATTTTTAGCGCGATCGCAAATCCATTTATCGTTTTTGATTGCCATTGAATTATTACAGAACGCGACCTGTAGATGTTGTGGGCAAATAGCAGTCACAAACGCCAAGCACCATCTCCTTTTTTAAAAGAGAGAAGCTTGGCAAATTTATCTAAGCTATTCGACTTTGAAACTGCTACAGCCCGGATATTATACCTTACTGGCGATTCGCTGCGGAGTTTAACGGCAATTTACCGAGCGACGATTCTGAGGGCAGCAGATGGAGGGCAAACCACCTTCGGATGTTGAGACGGTTTTCAAGCAAAAATCCGGCGAGTTTGAGAAGTGGCGGGGAAGTCTATGGGGATCGATTCAAGCCAGACCTGCGAAATTTTTAGGTATCGCCCTCTACAATGCGATCGATTTTCTTCAAAATAACCGAAAATAGAGAAATATAAGATAGCTGACTCCAAAGCACTCCTTCGTCCTTGACCCTTCTTACCCGCGACCAATCACAAAGGACTAATACCCCAAAAATATGACCATTTTGTACCACGATTCTCTGCGACCGACTTGGGATGAATACTTTCTCATGTTGGCAAAATTAACCGCCACCCGATCAACTTGTTTGGCATTTCCTGTAGGCTGTGTCATCGTTAAAGACCGACAAGTTTTAGCCACGGGATATAACGGATCGCCGTCGGGATCGGTACATTGTACTGCCCAAGGATACTGTTATCCCGGATTGAGCAGTTGCGATGCCAGTAAAGTGTTTCCTTCGCGATCGATCCACGCCGAAGCTAACGCGATCGCCCAAGCCGCAAAGCACGGAATTAATACCTCGAATTCGATCGCCTATGTGACCTTAGAACCCTGTCTGTCTTGCTTGAAATTGATTATTTCATCCGGCATTCGCGAGGTGTATTACGAAACGCCATTTATTACGGGAGAGAGTCTCTTGGTTCGCGATTCTTTTATTGAGGATGGATTGGTCAAGCTCACGCAAATTCAGCTATCGGCAGAGGTGGCGCAACGAGCGACCTATTTTATCTTAAATCCTACCTCGATCGCCCGTCCGAAAGAACCTGAATCTCCGGTAATGGAAACTTAGGAATAGTTCGATCGTAGCTCTACGAACGGATTGAATTGGCTTCATCTAGCATTTCAGGGTGCGCTTTACCCCCCCCCACTCTAGCAATTCTCAGATCGGGACGATCGGAATTGAATAGAAAATGGCATTTTTTGAAATTTGGATTGTTGAATGTCCCTCATTTACTTGAGAAATGCTATAATCTTAAGGAGAACTTTGATGAGATTGCATTGCTAAATATTGTCCGATTCTGCGGCAAAAATGGCGATCGGGAATCACATCTTGGATCGTGCCTTTCTGTTGGGGAATCCAAACTGAATACATTCCGGCTAAATCCCCTTCTTGGAAGTCGTATGCTAAATCGTGGGGATAGTTTTTGGGGATGAATGGAGGTCGCTTGTGTTTTGCCCCGTGACAAGCTAAACAACTGGCTTCGAGATCGATTCGTTGGAAATAGCGGATGCCTTGACGATCTCGTTCCCAAAATCCTACCAGTTCGGAATTGTTCGCGAATTTTTCTAAAGCCAGTTTTTCGCGAGAACTGATGGGGGCATTTTCGGGGTTGCGATATTGGGAAGCAATCTGTTTGACTTGCCAGTCGTGATTACAAGATAGGCGATCGAGTTTTTGGGCGATGAGTTGACAAACTTCGGGTTCGGAATTTAACTTCGATTTCGTGTCTTTAAAGTTAGAGGATAAAGTCGATCGTAACGTATCGATCAACTCGATTTCTCGAACGACTTGGGAAAGCTCTGAAGGTTGAATTTGGGCGATCGCCATCGGCACGCGCACGAAAAACAGTCCGAGAATAATGGCAAATCCGAGCAGCAATCGCCAGCACAATCTAAGCATGGCAGTCAAAGAAGTACGGGTCTACTTTGACTTTACGGACTAAATTTGAGGAAATGGTGAGGGCGATCGACGAAACCGGGAGATCGAATTCCGAGAGATCGACTTTAATCTCCACACATTAAGTATTGACGAGCCATATAGCCTCGAACGCCGTTGGGTGCAGAGATTTCCAACCACTCTCTTACCGTCTCGTGATATTGAACTGAACCATCGTGCCATTTTCGACCGTTCCCAAAATCGTAGAATTCAGGCTCGGTCTATTCAAATATTGACGCTACTCCCCTCCCATCTAACGTTCTGACTTGGAGCGAGCCATTATACTCAGCACTACCCACTAAAAGTTAGCAGAATATTACCCCTCACCCATTCCCCAGCTTAACCGTAGAATATCCCATGCCAATTTGACGTAAAATTAAATGACCGAGAGGATCGATTTCAATTTGTCCCTGTTGTTTCAATTTTCCGATCGTTCGGGTAACGGTAACTCGACAAGTGCCGATCGCATTGGCAATATCTTCGTGGGTCAAACGCGCGGCTAAGCGAATTCCTCCGGCTACGGGTTCGCCCATTTCTTGTTTCAAAAGGTGGAGAAGTTGATACAGTCTATCTTCAACGCGCTTGTGTTTGAGTGTTGCTAATAACGATTCGATTTGTCGCAATTGTTTACCCGTTTGCGGTAACAAACTCTGGCAAAGTTCGGGAGAATTTTCAATTTCGGCGCGAGAATACCACACTAAAACGGTATCGGATAAAGCTTTGGCTTGATGCGCTGAATGCACGGTTAGCCAAGTCGATAACCACGCCGACGTACCGAACCAACCTAAAATTCGCTCTTCTCCTGTAACGGCGATCGTACTTAATTGTATCCAACCCCGACAAACGTTCCACGCACCATTTTTCGACAGGGGAATGAATTCTCCGCGTGCGTGACAGTGCCAAGGTCGCTCGCGAAGCGACTCCATAGGAGTCTCGATAGTTGTGGGAATAGGTTCGCGGACAATTAGTCCAGTTTTCGATGCGATCGTCATCTCCATTTCAATTCCCTTTAATCATTGTTTTCGACACGCCAAGTTCAGATCGACACTCATCCACAATTCCATTCACAGAGTAATATAATATCGCAGCTTGGACGCCAGGAGAGCGCTCTGGAATCAATCCGATCGAAATACAAAAGAGAATAGAATAAACTCTAAATAACGATCGATCGTTGTAGATTTTTATTGCGTCTCTCTTTTGGGGTGAGTGTCTTTTTTATTCTAATTGTCTTTATGATAAATGATGCGCTTCTATTTGGAGGTGAAATAACTAAAAATTAAACAATGATTAATTTTTTCTTAATGTTC
>DVED01000118.1 GCA_015295945.1 Oscillatoriales cyanobacterium M59_W2019_021
ACTTAGGCAACTGATAGACGATCTGATAGAATCTGAGAATAAAAAGCCGTCCTCCGCTGCGCTAAAGGACGGGGCTTGAAATCCTTTATTTTCGGTCACAGTTTTCTCCCCCTGCTCCCCCGGCTTCCCCTGCCCCGTCTGCCCTCTGCCTTCCGATGGTCAATCTTCGTGATCCTCAAAGGGATCGTCGAGTTCCTTGGACGGGGGACCGAAGGAGACGTATATCCCATAGCCCGTAAAAGCTAGGAGCATTGCCACCAGCGAAATACTAAGAACTGTTGCAGGTTCCATAAGTGGTATTGATTATGAGCACCGATCGTCTACAATATTACGAAAAGTTAAAAAACTAAGTCAAGACAAACAGTAGGTAACCTATGGCTCAAAGAACCTGGTTGGGCGATCGCCTAAGACCTCTAAACGCCGAGTACGGTAAAGTTTCGCCCGGTTGGGGAACCACCCCTCTGATGGCAGTCTTCATGGGTCTATTTTTTGTGTTCCTGTTGATTATCTTGCAGATTTTCAACCAATCTCTGGTTATCGAAGGCGTGAATGTAGACTGGAGTAGCCTGACTCGGTAGCTAGAGCCGAATTCTGAGACCCTCAGAAGAGATTAAACTAGCATCCCGGTTCGACCGGGATTTTTTGTGAACCCCATTGGAAAACTCCGATCGCCAGACAATCGTCCCGGCTTTGACCACAAATCGCTATAAAATAGATACGCGGCGTGCAACATTTGGGGTTCTCCCGTCGAGATCCCGCACGATCGCCAACTGCCATAGGAGAAAGCTGTATGAATATTTTTGGTATTGGTTTACCCGAGATGGTCTTGATCCTCGTCGTGGCACTGCTGATTTTCGGTCCCAAAAAATTACCGGAAATTGGCAGCAGTCTTGGGAAAGCCATTCGGGGATTCCAGGATGCCACCAAAGATTTTGAAAACGAGTTCAAACGCGAAGCTAAACGCATTGAAGAAGAAACTGCTCCTACTCCCGTCAACCTCCCTGACAAAAACACGTCTACCGTCGCCGAAGAGAAATCTTCTGAGGGGAATGGGTAATCGGTAATCGGTAATCGGTGCGTTTCGTTCCAGTGGCACTCCCTACAAAAACTTATTACTTATTACTTATTGTTTATTACCTAAAATCCCCAAACCCCAATTCAGAAAATTATGGTTCAAACGGATACGCCACCCGATTTAGTCATCCCCAAGCTGATTGTCGGTTTGGGGAATCCCGGCGCAAAGTATGATCGCACTCGTCACAATATTGGGTTTGTCGCCGTCGATGCCTTGGCGAAGTCCTGGCAGATCTCCCTATCCGACCATTCCAAATTTAAGGGAATTTTCGGGGAAGGGGCGGGGGTCAACGGCGATAAAATTCGCTTGCTCAAACCCGCGACGTACATGAATCGATCGGGGGAATCGATTCAAGCCGTCCTCAATTGGTACAAGCTGCCACCGGAATCCGTGCTAATTATCTACGACGATATGGATTTACCCCTTGGCAAAGTGAGAATGCGGTTATCCGGCTCCGCTGGGGGTCATAATGGCATGAAATCGGCGATCGCCCATTTGAACACCCAAAACTTTCCCCGCTTGCGCATCGGCATCGGCAAACCCGCCAGCGATCCGGATGCCGATTCCGTTTCCCACGTTCTCGGGAAATTTTCCCCTGCCGAAACCCCAATCGTGTCTGAAGTTCTTGACTTAGTAGCCAACTCCGTAGAATTGAGCCTCAAGCAGGGTGTAGCCAAAGCCATGAGTTTGTACAATAACCGTAATGTAATAGCTAATCGCTAGTTGCTAGTCGCTAGTCGCTGGTAGTGGATGACGATCGATTACCCAATTGAGATTGTGGGGAAACACCGATTGCCGAAAACGACTGCATACGTCCGCATCACCGATCGCTCTTGGCATCACGGCATTTTAGAGGGCGAAGTGGCGGCGGGAGATTTCGCTTGGCAGTTCCAGTGGCGGTTCCGTCAAGATGATCTGGCGATCGAACCCTCCCACGGCAGAGCTTTAATTCAAGAACCTTTAGGACGCTTCCTGGAAAAATGGGACTACCAACTCGAACCGGGAGGCGATTACTCCTTCACCATTCGCGCGGAAATTTAATGGAGTTGAATTAACGTCAGTACGGGATAGACAGTTTCCGATTCGGATGAGCCAGGGGAGAAGAAGTGAAGGGATGAAGAGGTGAGGAAGTCAGGAAGTTAACAAACAACCACTAACCCATAACCCACTCTAAACCCCAACTCCCGAAATCGATCGTCCGGAGAGCGGAGCGATCAATCCGATTTCGATAATATAGTGAAGTACGATCTCTACCGTTACGGTCGAGCGATTTTTTTCATGAGTGACAATCCTTCTGTACCTCCCACCTCCGAGTCCGAGCCATCTGCATCTGAGTCTTCACAACCGACACCCGAATCTCCCAATCCCACATCCGAAGCACCCACCAGCCAGGAAATTATCGATCGCCACTTGCAAGTGCGATTTAAAAGCGATGGGGAACGGCTGCTACTGATTTTGCCCCCGCAAGCGGAAGCTGAAGACGCCGTAGGGGGGCTGACGTGGGCGGAACTGTGGCAGCAACTCAAACAACGCTTGAATGCGGGCGATCGCTTTTGGCAACCCCATACCGCTGTACATCTGATGGCAACCAATCGGCTCCTCGACAGCCGCCAACTGCAATCCATTGCTGATGCCCTCACCGACGCCCAACTGAAACTCCAGCGCGTTTGTACCAGCCGCCGCCAAACCGCCATTGCCGCTGCCACCGTCGGCTATTCCGTAGACCAGCAATCGCCCCAGGAAACGTTACAGCAAAATGCGCCCTCGCCCGCCCAAGTTCTTGCCGAACCCCTGTACCTGGAAACCACATTGCGATCGGGCGCGGAAATTCGCCATCCCGGCACGGTGATCGTTATCGGCGACTTAAATCCCGGTAGTTTAATCGTTGCCGCCGGAGACATTCTCGTCTGGGGTCGTTTGCGCGGCGTCGCCCATGCCGGATCGGGGGGTAACTCCCAGTGTATGATTATGGCATTGCAAATGGAACCCACTCAGATCCGGATTGCCGATGCCGTTGCCCGCGCCCCGGCAAACTCGCCCGATCAATACTATCCTGAAGTGGCATACGTCACCACCCAAGGCATTCGCATCACTCGGGCAGCCGATTTCTCCCGATCGCAGTGGTTCGCCCGTCGAGGGGAACAATCCCAGCTAAAATCAACAACGCAAGATCCCAAATCCGAAATTCTATGAGTCGAGTTATTGTCGTCACATCCGGCAAAGGGGGAGTGGGCAAAACCACTACCACTGCTAATCTGGGCATGGCACTCGCCAAACGCGGTCGCCGAGTGGTGGTTTTGGATGCGGATTTCGGACTGCGGAATTTGGACTTACTCCTGGGGTTGGAAAATCGGATCGTTTATACGGCGGTGGAAGTCTTGGCGGGGGAGTGCCGTTTGGAACAAGCCTTGGTGCGAGATAAACGCCAAAACAAACTGGCACTGCTCCCGGCTGCCCAAAATCGGATGAAAGATGTCATCACCCCCGAACAGATGAAGAAACTGATTGCCGAATTGGTAACCAAGTTTCAATACGTATTGGTAGACTCTCCGGCGGGGATCGAACAGGGATTTCAAAATGCGATCGCGGGGGCACGGGAAGCGCTGATCGTCACCACCCCAGAGATTTCAGCCGTGCGCGATGCCGATCGAGTTGTGGGTTTGCTCGAAGCCAACGATCTCAAAAAAATTCGCCTGATCGTCAACCGCCTGCGACCGAAAATGGTGGACGCTAACGACATGATGTCCGTTGAAGACGTTCAGGAAATTCTCGCCGTTCCCCTGATCGGCATCGTTCCCGACGATGAAGGGGTAATCGTCTCCACCAACCGAGGCGAACCTTTGGTACTAGCAGAAGAACTCTCCCGTGCGGGTCGAGCCTTCGATAATATCGCCCGCCGCATTGAAGGGGAAAAAGTGGAGTTTATCGATTTTTCCGCACCGCCGGATAACTTCTTGACCCGCCTGCGGAAAATTCTCACCACCAAGATTCTCTAACCCGATTTCCCTTTCCCGACAAGACTCATGTTCAACGAATTTCTAGAACGGCTTTTTTCGCGATCGAAAGATAAAAACAGTCGCAACGAGGTCAAACGTCGCTTGAAACTGGTACTGGCTCACGATCGCGCCGATCTGCCCCCCGCTGTCGTCGAATCGATGCAACAGGAAATCCTCGAAGTGATTTCCCGTTACGTCGAACTGGATACGGAAGGCTTGAGTTTTGCCCTGGAAAGCGATCGCCGCACCACCGCCCTGACTGCTAATTTTCCCATCCTCCGCGTCAAAGACGGCGTTGAAGAGAGCCAATCCGAAGAAGATAACCCAGACTTGGAAAACTCAGAACTGGAAAACTCAGAAAGCCCCCCATCCGACAGCGAATCCCCATCCGAAGCCCCAGCCGAAACGCTCGAAATTGTGGTAGAAGAAGACCCCATCGAAGAAGATCCCAGCGGAGAAATTCCCGAAACCACAGGCAGTCCGGGAATTCAATGACCCATTACCCATTACCAACCCCAAACCCCAAATGACTAATCGCCCCAAAACCACAGTGGTACTTGCTATGAGTGCCGATGGGAAAATTTCCGATGTTGATCGATCGTCGCAACTGTTCGGGTCTGATACCGATTTCGCGCACCTAGAACGCCTAGTTGCCCTATCAGATAGCGTTATCGTCGGTGCGGGGACGCTGCGTGCCGGAGGGTCGGCAATGCGGGTGCAAAATCCCGACCTCATCGCCGAACGAGAACGGCAGGGAAAACCGCCGCAACCCGTGCAGGTGGTTTGCTCCGTCTCCGGCGACATCGATCCGGAGTTGATGTTTTTTCGTCAAGATGTGCCGCGTTGGTTGGTAACGACGGAAAACGGGGCAAAACCCTGGCAAGACGGCGATCTCTTTCACCGAGTCATCGTGGCGCAAACCCCACAAGAAACAGTGGATTTACCCGCAGCCTTCGAGGAATTGGGAAACTTAGGGATCGCTAGCTTAGCGGTCTTAGGGGGAGGCGGCTTCATCGGCACGCTGTTTTGGGCCGGGTTAATTGACGAACTGTGGCTGACGGTTTGTCCGCGAATTATCGGTGGAGCTAAAGCTCCTTCCCCAGTAGATGGCGAAGGGTTCTCTTTGGAAAATGCCCCGCGCTTAGAACTGTTAGAATCGAAAACGATCGAGGGCGAAGTGTTCTTGCACTACCGAGTTCTGGGCAATTCCGAAAGGAGAGATTGTTAGTCAGTTCGATGGACACGCTCCGATTTTTTTCCCAGTTTTCCCCGAAAATTTTTGATCGCTCTGGAATATAGATCCTGGAGCGAGTGGCAATTTTGCCCGCTCCTCAGTGTGAGGGGTTCTCGTCCGCACCAGCGATGGAACTTTCCCCTGGGACGGATCGGTCGGAGAAGTCCGGTGCGGTCGGCATTCCCCCCGCCATCGAGACAACGAAAATCTTGAGGTACACTAAGTACACGATAGGATCGATGTCAGCGAGAGTTGACCCGAGCGATCCCAATGGGTGGGAAGCAACCGAGCGATCGCGCTTCCCGGCGATTCCCTTGACACGCGCCTTCTCAGGCTACCCCTTTCGACTCGATCGTCTCGAGCGAATTTCGGGTGGCGAGTCGATCGTCAATACGAGCAACAGTTAGGATGGTAGATCTTTTTCAAGTTGGCAACCGAGTCATTGCGGCTCAAGAAATTCCCGGATTACTGCGACGCTATCAAATGATGCCCCAGTTTTTGCGCGAACTGGTTATCGATGAGGCGATTGCCGACTGCGAGTGTACGGAAGAAGAAGCTCAGACGGCAGTGGTGCAATTTTACCAGCAACACCAACTCACCACGCCAGAGGCGATCGACAACTGGTTAAAAAGTCAGGGAATGACGCCGGACGATCTCAAACAACTCGCCGTGCGTCCGGTTCTCATAGAAAAATTCAAGGAAGCCAAATGGGCGGCGAAAGTGAAATCCTACTTCATGGAGCGCAAATCCCAGTTGGATTTCGTGGTCTATTCCCTACTGCGCACCAAAGATGAAGGGTTGGCACAAGAATTGTACTATCGGATTCTCGAAGGGGAGCAAACCTTTGCCGACTGTGCCAGTCAGTATTCCCAAGGTCCGGAAGCACGCACTGGCGGTCGTTTAGGACCGGTTTCCATCGCCCAACCCCACCCGGCGATCGGCAAATTGCTGTCGGTCAGCCAGCCGGGTCAACTGTGGGCGCCCCGACAACTGGCAGAGTGGTTTATCATTGTTCGACTAGAAGAGTTTCACCCCGCTCAACTCGACGGACCGATGCGCCAGCGTTTGATCGACGAGTTATTTCAGCGATGGATTCAAGAGGAAGCCCAGAAAATTAGCATCCCGCACTCCCAGAACCCTTTACCCGCAGCTTCAGCATGACTCAAACTAGCCCCGAGATTCAGATTGTCGAGTTTCTCACCCGCGTTTCTCCCTTCGATCGCCTGGGGGAAAGACAACTCCAAAAACTAGCGGCAAACTCTCAATTATTGCGCTATCGCGTGGGACAGCAAATCCTGGTGCGCGATAAAATGCCCGCCCAAGTTTCGGTGATTTACGAGGGACAAGTGCGTCTCCTGGGTTACGACCATCGATCGCAAAAATCGGTGAGCTTGCAGGTCGTTGGACTGGGAGAAATGCTGGGTTGGCTCGGTTTAGTGCGAGATACCGCTTGCGAAACGGCAATCGCTTCGACGGAAACCATCTGTCTGACGATTCCGGCAGCCGATTTTCTCGCAGCAATGGAGGCACAGCCGGATTTTGCCAGTGCCGTGCGCGATCGGGTGTCGATCGTCGAAGTCTTCGAGCTATTGAGCTTAGAACTCGATCGTCGCGCCGATGCCGGATCGAACCTCAAAGAACTGGCATTCCAAATGTGGCCCGAAGCCCATCTCGTGCATTTGCCCCCCGGTGGAGTCAAACAAACCCAACTCGATAGCGATCGCCTCTGGCTCGTCAGTCGCGGACCGGTGGGAGAACATCCCACAGGCGCTCGGATGCTTTCCCCCTATCTCCCCACTTGGGTGAAGCAAGAAGTTCGACTGGTTGGTGTGGCTTGGCCCGCACCCATCTTGGCAGACGAACCCCGATCTCTGACAGATCCCTGGGAAGAAACAGACGGACACCGAGAGAAAGGTGCGATCGTCCCCATCGAATCGGCTCCCCTGGTTCCCCCCGAACCGCCGATCGATCCCCTCGCCCCGCCCCCCAAATATCCCTACGTCAAAGGGTTTGGCGTTCCCGGAGCGGCGCTGGCGTGCTTCCACATGCTCAGCAAGCACCTGCGGATCAATTTCCGCAGAGATGCCATTCGCAAACTCCTCGAACAGCAAGTCAAAAGTCGCGGCGAAATCACCCTCTACGGCTGCGGGACGATCATGCCCGCCTTGGGGATGAACGCCCAACTCGCCAAAGTACCATCCAATCTCGTCGGTCGCCTCAAAGCTCCGGCAATGATTAAATGGCAGCAAAGCTATGCCGTTCTCTACAACATTACCGAAAAAGAAATTGTCCTCGCCGTTCCGGAAGTGGGCATCCTCCACCAAACCCCGGAACAGATTGCCGAAGCTTCCGGGGAAGTGCTGGAAATTCTCCTGTTGCAACCCCCGACGGAAAAGGCAGAGAAATTCGACATCTGGTGGTTCGTTCCCTCCCTAGCCCGCTACAAAAAGGTGCTGACGGAGGTGTTCGTCGCCTCGTTCTTCGTCCAACTGTTCGGACTGGCAAACCCCTTGCTGACTCAGGTGGTCATCGATAAAGTGTTGGGACAGCGCAGCATCGAAACCCTGAACGTCTTAGGGGTGTTCATGATTTTGGTGGCGCTGTTTGAAGGGCTGCTCACCAGTTTGCGAACGTATCTGTTCGTCGATACCACCAACCGCATCGACTTGGACTTGGGGTCGAAAGTGATCGACCACCTATTCCGCTTGCCCCTCAAATATTTCGACACCCGCCGAGTGGGGGATATTGCCGGACGGGTCAACGAGTTGGCAAATATCCGCCAATTCATTACCGGAACGGCGCTGACGGTGGTTCTCAACGCCTTATTCTCGGTGATTTATATCGCCGTGATGCTGACCTACAGTATCGTTCTCACCTTCGTGGCGCTGGCAACGGTTCCCTTCTTTACGGCGTTGATTTTGTTCGTGTCGCCCATCGTCCAGCGATTGTTGCGCAAACGGGCGGAACGCTACGCCGATGCCCAGTCGTACTTGGTGGAAACCCTCAACGGGATCCAGACGGTGAAGGCGCAGAATATCGAACTCACCTCTCGCTGGAATTGGTACGAACGCTACGCCCGGTTTATGAATGCGGGTTTCCGCACGACGCTGACCAACACTGCCGCCAGTTCGATCGCCGGATTTCTGAACAAGCTTTCGGGTTTGCTGCTGTTGTGGGTGGGCGCTTACATGGTACTGGAAAACAAACTCACCTTGGGTCAGTTGATCGCCTTCCGGATTATCGCCGGAAACGTCACCGGAGCGCTGTTACAGTTCGTCCAAGTGTGGCAGAGTTTCCAAGAAGTGGGGATGTCCATCGAACGCTTGCGGGATATTCTCAATTCCGAACCGGAAAGCGACGATAGCGATCGCCTCAACATTCCCCTCCCCAGTATCAACGGAGAAGTCGAATTTGACGAGGTGTGTTTCCGGTTCAACCCCACAGGTCCCCTGCAAGTGTCCAACGTCAACCTTCATTTTCCCGCCGGGACGTTTGTCGGGGTGGTCGGCGAAAGCGGTTCGGGTAAGAGTACGACCATGAAACTGCTTCAGCGCCTCTATCCGCCCACCTCCGGTCGCATTCTCATCGATGGTTTCGATATCAGCAAAGTCGAACTCTACTCCCTGCGGCGACAAATCGGGGTGGTGCTGCAAGATACGCTGCTGTTCAACAATACAATTAAAGCCAATATCGCTCTGAACAATCCCGAAGCCACGGACGAAGAGATTATCGATGCGGCGAAAGTGGCAGCCGCTCACGAGTTCATCATGACCTTGCAAAATGGGTACAATACCGTGGTTGGGGAGCGGGGTTCGTCGCTCTCTGGAGGACAGCGACAGCGGATCGCCATCGCCCGTACTGTCCTGCAACGTCCTCGCCTGCTGATCCTTGACGAGGCAACCAGCGCCTTGGATTACAATTTGGAAAGTTTGGTGTGCCGAAATTTGATCGAAGAATTCAAAGGTCGCACGGTGTTCTTCATCACCCACCGCCTGCCCACCGTCCAACAAGCGGATACGATTATCATGATGGATAAGGGTTCGCTGGTTGAGCAGGGTACGCACGACGAGTTGATGGCACTCAAAGGGCGCTACTACTGTCTGTACCAACAGCAAGAGTCGCAGTTGTGACATCCTCCCAAACTGAATCGAAGATTACAGTGTGGGCTTCCAAGAATCACTTCTTGGCTTTCCTGGTTATTCCCTTGCGGGATTTTGACACTTGCCTAGATTGAGTTACCCCAACCCCCGGTAATTCGTCTGCACAGGCGGTTTCCATTCCCCCAAGCCCTGGGGTACTGATGAGGACAATTCCTCGGTTGCGAATGACTTGACCCGCTGCTACATCTCGATCCGTTGTATACCCACACTCAGGACATCGATGAATCCTAACGCTCAAGTCTTTTCTAACCCTTGCACCACACTCAGGACAAGTCTGAGACGTGCCGTTCGCATCAACTTCCGCGAAGTATTTTCCACGTTTCCAGCACACGTATTTTGTGAGGTTTCGGAACTGACCGAAAGCCGCATCCAACATATGCTTGCCCAACATCCCTTTGGCGCTGACCCGATAGTCAAGATCTTCCATGAAGACCATATCGGCAGTATCACAAAGGGTGTGAGCTTGTTTGAAATGAAAATCCTTGCGCGTGTTGTCGATAGTATGATGCATCCGCGCCACCTTCAGACGTTGTTTTTCGTAATTCTTCGACCGTTTTTGTTTTCTACTCAGTCTGCGTTGCAGCAATTTCAGCTTGCTTTGCATCTGCTTAAAGAACTTAGGCGGTTTAACGAGAACCCCGTCACTGGTTGCCAAAAACTTCTCCAATCCAAGGTCTACTCCAATCGCATGACCGTGTGGCATCGGATCGGGTACATTGACATCCAATTGAATATTGATCGATGCATACCAAAGGTCGGCTTTCCTAATGATGCGAACCTGTTTCACCACAAACTCATCAGGGATGGGACGATGCAGGTTGACTGCAATCTCCCCGATCTTTGGCAATTTCAAACAATTCCCGACAATCGGATTGTCCTTGAACTGAGGAAACAGCAAGGATTTGAACTGTCCGAACTTTTTGAAGCGAGGGAAGCCAAACCCACGCGCCTGAAAACCTTCCCAAGCTTTGTGCAACTGTTTGATAGCTTGCTGCAACACCTGAGAAGGAACCTCGCCCAATCGGGGAAATTCCTTTTTGGCGCGTGGCAAAGCATTCAACTGTTGGACTTCACCAGGAAATTTCCAGTCAGCAGCCAGGATATATTCCTGTTCGATAGAGCAGCGGTCAACCAAACACTTCCGGCTATTGCACCAATCCTTAATCTCTCGCAGTCCATAGTTATAGGCGCTGCGACAGGTTTCCATCCACTCCAGCAACATGAGCGCTTGAGTGGCATCGGGATAGAGTCGGTAGCGATAGTTCATTGTCAGCATTCCTCTAGGATAGAACTTTTACTAGATGTGTGGCGTTCAGTAAAAGCTTGTTTCGGTGGCATCGTTCGCGTAGCGTCTCCGAAGGAGAAACCACCGAAACAAGCTTGGGGAGTCCATGTATCCCGACATCAAATCAAAGATTATGGTGCGGGACAGAGGGCTCCCCAAACCCCTCAAAAGATAAGGAAGAATCAAGATGAAGTTGAACCGAAATGAGATCGCCCTTTTAACGGTTCTTTTTGCCGAGGTGATGATGTCTTCTAGCGCTTTAGCCAGGGACATTTCGCCTGGGGAACCCCGACTGGCAGACGATCGATGGACTGCTGTTTGTCACTATCTGGCGATCGAGCAAAACCCAGTCGGTCTGAAAACTCTGGAATTAAGGGAAGCTCAAGATCGTCTCGACGACGCAATGGCTGTATTGCCGCTCGTGCGAGAGCGGTTGGCAAAAGAGCAGGAAATTCTCGATCTCATTCGTCCGGTTTTCGAGCGGGGTGCAATCTCAGAACTACAACTGAATCGCCAAGAACAACAAGTCTTATCGGTTCAAAATGAAGTGTTAACGCTGGAGTTAGAAATTTTTTCCTCTCTCGAGCGAATGGAGAGCGCCAGAGAAACAATTGCACGACAAGCAACCCGAGCTAAACTTGCGACCCTCATGGAGACATCCGGATGGTGTCAAGAGTAGGTCGGTTTTCCCGATTCGGTCGATCGACAAATCCGCCATAATGGGAAACAAACGCGAGAAAAAAGAAGTCGTATGCGGATTTGAGTCATTTGCCATTGTGTATAGAAACTAGAACCCAGTTCCAACCCTCAAGTTCCAACCCTTAATATCGATGACCTCAATGTTGGCTACACACTCTCCCCCTGCTCCCCCGGCTCTGGATTTGTAGCAGCATTCAATAAAAACCCTATAATTTATCCCGTCCCACACCCCCAAGGAGCGATCGCCCATGACTATGGATATCCAACGAGTTGAAAGCTTCCAGCAAGATCAACCCGTTATTCTCGAACAACCAGCGTTTTGGACTCGTGCCTTTATTTGGCTGATCGTGGTGATGACCGCCTCGACCCTGATTTGGGCAGCACTTGCCAAAATCGACCACTCCATCCCCGCTAACGGCAAATTAGAGCCGGATGGCTCGCTGAAGGAACTCGACGCTCCCGTCGGCGGTGTGGTCAAGGAAATTCACGTTAAAGGAGGCGATCGAGTGAAAAAGGGCGATCTCCTCGTAACCTTCGATCCCACCACCTCGGAAGCGGACGTGGAATCCTTGACACGGCGAAAAGAAGCGGTGGAAGCCACCAAGGATGCCATCCAAGGAGGCGGTTCCGTTGGGGGCTCTCAAGCCAATCTCGACTCGCTGCGGCAGCGACGGGACGCTCTCGCCTCGGAAAATGAGTTTCTCCGCGCTCAAGTCAATGGTGGCGCTCCCGGCGGTTTGGTGGGTGGGGCTTTCGACGCCAACCAACAGCAACTACTCGAGAAAAGCCGTCAAGAAGCTGCATCTCGGGAAAAAGCGGGCCAAGAAGAAATCAACACCCTGCAAGCCCAACTCCAGCAAACCAAAATTCAGCGCCAAGCTTTGAGAGAACGGCTGCCTTCCGATCGATCGGCACTGGAAAGCGCTCGAGCGCGACGCAATAGCCC
>DVED01000180.1 GCA_015295945.1 Oscillatoriales cyanobacterium M59_W2019_021
AACAGGTCTTCTAGACTAAGCATGGGGCAAGCGGGAGGTTGATGGTTGGCTCTTTCAGCCTACCCGCTTCGCTCCTCCTTATCCAAAATTGACGTTAACCAATATCATTTTAAATTCGATTTTGATTCCTCAATTTGGCGGATTGGGTGCGGCGATCGCTACGGCAATGACCATGGCAATGTGGAATATTTGGATGTACGTTTTAGTCGTGAAATATCTTGGAATTCATGCCTCGGCATTAGCCACTTTTTCGACTCGAAAGTGATAAAGGATCGGGGTGAGCGAGGGAAGGAAGACACGGAGACACGGAGACACGGGGATAGTGAAGAGGGAGAAAACAGTGACCAGTTATCAGCAATATACAACTAACCACTAACCACTAACAAACCCCAAACCCCAAATGACAAATGACCCATTACTTAAATCTCATACTTAAATCCAACCAAGGCGATCGCGTAATCGGGGCGCTAGTCGAAATATAATCGACCCCCGTTTCAGCAACGGTGCGAATGGTTTCTAAGGTGACGTTTCCCGATGCTTCGATTTTGACGCGATCGCCCTTTTCCCGAATCCGCCGCACCGCTTCTTCCATGCACTCGATCGTCATATTATCCAACATGATAATATCCGCACCGTGTTGGAGTGCTTCTTCCACTTCTTCTAGGGTGGTCGTTTCCACCTCGATCGCCATAGGATAGGGAATTGACTGCCGCACCCGCGCGATCGCCTTGCCGATGCCCCCTGCTGCCTGGATGTGATTGTCCTTAATCATCGCCATATCGTCCAATCCCATGCGATGGTTGACGGCTCCGCCAACTTGAGTAGCGTACTTTTCCAACAGTCGCAAACCGGGGGTGGTTTTGCGCGTATCTGCCAATTGCGCGGAGAAATCGGCGATCGCCTCTACATAGCGGCGAGTGAGCGTCGCAATCCCACTCAAACGCATCGCCAAATTCAGGGCAACCCGTTCTCCGGTCAACAGTGCGTCTGCTTTTCCCTCAAAACGGGCGATCGTCTGTCCCGCTTGGCAAGGTTCTCCCTCCGCCACCAACGGCACGAACTCAGTCGTTTCCTCCAGCAAGCGGAATACTCGAGCCGCGATCGGCAACCCCGCCACCACTCCCGCCTGTTTCGCCACCCATTCCCCCGATGTTGTCGGCATTTCCCCGGAAAATAGACCCTGCGTTGCCCGATCTCCGCGACCGATATCTTCGCGCAACCAGTCTCCCAACAAGGGATCTAACAAAATAGTAGGAGGCAAAGTAGCATGACGACCCATAAATTCAAACCGTATCTAGCGTTTCTCAGGCGATCGAGGTACAGATCCTGTAGGAGCGGGTTTAGCGACCAGTCTAGTTGAGTCTGAGATCTAGCTTCAAAACCCGCCCCCCAAACGTACCGCATCCCAACGAGAAACGCTATAGAAAAAGTTATGGTTATGCAAACTATTTTAAATTTTGTTGAACTTTGTAAAGTCGCGATCGCCCCCTTTGAGAGACAATAAGATATCTGAGTCTCTTCAAGGAATCATCCGTTCCCCGCCTTATGAAACAGTTGGTCAGCGGTCTGCGCCAGTTTCAGACCCGATATTTTAGCTCGCATCAAGCCCTCTTCGAGCAACTCTCCCACGGTCAAAAACCGAGAGTGCTGTTCGTCACCTGTTCCGACTCCCGCATCGATCCCAACTTGATCACCCAATCTCAAGTCGGCGAACTTTTCGTGATTCGCAATGCGGGGAACTTGATTCCGCCCTACGGCGCCACCAACGGCGGGGAAGGTGCAGCCGTCGAGTATGCCGTTCAAGCCTTGGGAATCGAGCAAATTATCGTGTGCGGTCACTCCCACTGCGGTGCCATGAAGGGACTGTTAAAGTTAAGTTCTTTGGAAGAAGAAATGCCCCTGGTGTACGAATGGCTCAAACAAGCCGAAGCCACTCGTCGCCTCATTAAAGAAAGTTACTCCACCCTGGAAGGGGAACAACTTTTAAATATCACCATTGCCGAAAACGTTCTCACCCAAATCGAAAACCTGAGAACTTACCCCGTCATTCACTCCAAACTCCACCAAGGCAAACTGCACCTCCACGCTTGGGTCTATCACATCGAAACGGGAGAAGTGCTAGAGTACGACCCAGTACGCCACGGCTTCGTTCCCCCAGACGGTCAAGTGGAAACCTCGTTACAAGGTTGCGTCATCTCCCAGGTGGAAAGCATCCCCTCACCAGGACAATACGCCGCCGCCAATGGTGCAAACGCATCGTCTCGGAGTTCGGAATGGCTGTCTCCCAGTCAAGCCGAGCGCATTTATCGCGGTTCGTATTAGGGCATTTCACAACGTTAAGTTCGATCTCGACTCTCCCCAACCCCCATTGTTTTCGGTAGGGGTTTCAACGTTAAATGTATGTTGTGTAACCAACATCAGGTGGTGAGTTACGGCACGGATTCAAATGGATTGGTTTTTCCTACAAATCATCCCCGTACCTAACCCACCCTACAAAACTAAAATCTTGCCCAGTCTTCTTCAGAAGACTTTCGCTCTTAGCCGGGAACTTAGGTTCCCGGCGAGATTCGGAGTCCCACTGGAGATTTATGGGTATCCCCCAACTTCACTGACACAAAGCCACGTTCGATTACCTGCCGGCGGTCGGACCGCGCCGTCCGGGGGCGATCGAACTGCGTAAAAATTGGCAGAGGTGTTGCAAGTGATCGTCGGTCGATAGCGCTTCTAACTCCTTGAGGGAGTGTTCTAAAGGTTGCTGGGAGCGATACAGAATCCGAAAGGCTTTTTTGAGGAGGGCAAACACTTCGCCGCCTTCGAGTTGGGCGATCCCCGATCGCTTGAGTCCGACGAGATTGAGCGATCGCACGCGAGAAGGGTTCCCTTCAACTAACATATAGGGTGGCACATCGCGATCGATCCGACTCATGCCCCCGACCATCGCCAAGCAACCGATGCGGACGAACTGGTGAACCCCCAGCATCCCGCCCAACACCGCATCGGATTCGATATGGACGTGACCCGCTAGGGAGACAGAATTGGCAATCACTACCCGATCGCCGATTTGGCAGTTGTGGGCAACGTGAACGTACGCCATCAGCAAATTATCGCTGCCGATTTCCGTGACTTCCC
Source organism: Oscillatoriales cyanobacterium M59_W2019_021 (assembly GCA_015295945.1). GTDB lineage: Bacteria > Cyanobacteriota > Cyanobacteriia > Cyanobacteriales > Geitlerinemataceae > DVED01. Next base: position 3,130 of record DVED01000180.1, read on the forward strand.
CTTCCCCCGTCGCCCGATTGATGGTCACGCACTCGCGAATTCGATTGCGAGCGCCTATTTGCACCCGGCTATTCGCCCCGCGATATTTGAGATCTTGCGGTTCTAAACCGATGGCAGCCCCCGGAAAAATCTGATTTCCCGCACCGATTTCCGTATCGCCATCGATAACGACATGAGGTCCGATCGTGGTTTCGCGATCGATCTTGACTCGCTCGCCCACGATGGCATATGCCCCTACTCTCACGGTCGGATGCAGTTGCGCGTTCGGATGAATAATCGCTGTTGGGTGAATCGTTTCACTCATTAAATGGTTAGTGGTTAGTTGTTAGTGGTTAGTGGTTAGTTGTTAGTGGATCGTCAACCAATTAACTAATAACTAATAGCGATTAACGTTCTATTCTTCTAACAATGAAAATAGCAGTTCGCCTTCGGCGGCGCGTTGACCGTCTACTTCGGCATAGCCTTGCATTTTGCCGAAACGGCTTTTCACTTTAATCACTTCGGCGGTGAGGACGAGACGATCGCCCGGAACCACGGGACGGCGAAACCGCACTTTATCGATTCCGGCAAAGATAAATAAACCTTTGGGGATATTCGGCATTTGGGTCATAATAATGCCGCCTACTTGCGCTATGGCTTCGACGATCAGCACTCCCGGCATCAACGGACGTCCGGGAAAATGTCCCTGAAAATGCGGTTCGTTGAACGTCACATTTTTAATCCCCACTGCCTTTTTACCGGGAACGTATTCGATAATCCGATCGACCAACGCAAAAGGATAGCGGTGGGGCAACAGTTTGTGAATTTCTTCTACCGTTAAAATCGTTTGTGTTTCAGGGGTCTGCGTTTCGGGATTGGCAGTTTCGGCAGTCGGGCGATTGTCGGTCAAAGCGGACATAATTTCAAATAGAACGATTAAATTGGAAGGTTCCCAGCCTGCCATCCCTCATTGGCTAAATGCTGTTGCAGCAACTTGGCAAATCGGGTATGCAAGTGGTGGCTGGCTTTATAGGCGATGAAATGAGCGACGGGGAAGGTTCCGAGCAAACTCAGATCTCCCATTAAGTCTAAAATTTTATGACGCACCGGTTCATTTGCAAATCGCAACGGTGGATTTAACCAGCCATTGCCATCGCAAACCAAGGCATTCTCCAAGCTTCCCCCTTTAATTAAACCCGCTTGTCGCAGGTGTTCCACTTGGAAGGCTAAGCCAAACGTCCGGGCGCTGGCAATCTCGGCGGCGAAACTCGCACGATCGCCCGACCAACTGTACCATTGATTGCCGATCGCCGGAACCTCAAAATCGATGCCGTAGCTAAATCGCCGTTGGGGGGAAGGAACGGCGGCGACAAACGCATCCCCTTCGTACAGCCATAGGGGGGTTTGCATCTCGAATGCGGGGGATGCTGTGGGGGCAATCCCGGAACGATTGATCGCCTCCACCCATTCTCGCGCGGAACCGTCCAACAGCGGCACTTCCGCCCCGTCAATTTCGATCCGGGCATCTGCCACCCCCATCCCCGCCAATGCCGCCAGCAAGTGTTCCACGGTTTGCACGCTGGCATCTCCGGCTGCCAACTCCGTAGACAGCCGAGTTTGTCGAACCGCCTCGATGTGCGCCCGAATGACGGGAGAACCGGGCAAATCCACCCGAACGAAATAGCGTCCTTCCCCTGATGTTGCCGGGAGAACTCGCACGCGAGTTTGTTCTCCGGTATGCAATCCGACACCGGACTTTTCAAAACCTTGAATGAAAAGAGTCATACAAATCTAGCAATTGGGCAATCTTCAAGCGGCAAAAACTTCACTTGCGGTTAAATTGAGGTCGGGAAATGTAAGCGATTGAATCGGTCGATCGCCTCTAAACTGACTCACCCGATCCTCTCCCTCAATTAACGAGTAAATTGAAAGCGTGGACTGTTTGGGATCGCCGATAAACCGCTTTCCTCCCAAGCCTAAATAATCGACAATCCAATCTTCAGGAATTCCGATTTCTTCGTAGTCTTGCGTTTTAGTGAGATCGTCATCTCGCCAATGGGTGCTAACCACTTCGATCGCGATTGAACGGTCGATCGTTTTTGCCAAATTGGAGGTTTCACCGAAGCACGAACTAGCTTAACGTCAGCACGGGATAAAACAGTGTCTGGAGAGGGCTGGTAATCGGTAATACTCCTGGGTCGTCGCTGCACGAACGGTAATCGGTAATAGATAGAAAACCACTTATTACTTATTACTTAAAATTCCCAACCCCAAACTCCAAACTCCAATTTAGAACCGTTCCCCAATTCCGAAGTGGAAGCGATTATCCCCTTCGTTATTCAAACCGTAGTCGATGCGAATCGGACCGATGGGGGATTGGATGCGAACCCCAATCCCGTAACCGATGCCGTCTCCTGGTTTGCCGCGAACGCCACCGGGATCGCCGGGAACGTTCCCTTGAGATCCGAAGGTGGTTGCCGCATCGAGGAATAGCGCCCCGCCAATCACCGAGAAGACGGGGAAACGATATTCCACCGTCGCTTGGGCAAAACTGCGCCCGACGCCGACATCGCCTTCTTCAAACCCGCGTACGGAGTTGGTTCCGCCGATCGCAAAGGCTTCGTAAGGTGGCAGATCTCCCAAAATCGTCCCCGCTTCGATGTTAAACGCCAAAGCTTGAGGTCCGTCGGCAAAATCGGTAAATTTCACCGGGATGTAGTAGCTGTAACCCGCACGAACCCGGTTGAAAAAGATGCCGTCGATAGGAATGCTCTGATCGGTGCTGAACCGGAGGTAGGAACCGTCGGTAGGTTGTAAGGTACTGTTGCGGCGATCGCGCGAGAGTCCGAATTGCAAGTTGAGGAGATTGTCCGAACCGTCGTCGTTAAACGACAGTAAGTTTCCTTCCTCGTCTTCGGGTTCGATATCGCCATCGCCATCCCGGATCGAGACATTTTCAAATTCTAAACCCAAGGAAGCCACCCAATCCGGGCGTTCCAGTGCCGGACGATCGATCGGGTCGCATTTTTCGGCTTCTTCTTCGGAATAGGGGCAAATAAATGACAGGGGACGGGTAAAGTTCACTCGTCCGCCCAAACGCTGCACCCGAGGGCGATCGCCGTTATCCAGTTCGATAATCCGCCGATCGCCTTCCTCGGAACCGTCAAACACCAGGGAGATCGATCGACGGTTGAAAATGTTGGCACTAAAGGAGGTGCGATAGGGGTCGCCAGCAATCCAGGGGTCGGTAAAGCGGACGTCGAAAAACAGTCCTCGGGTTCCCACTTGTGCTTCCCCGCCGAGTCGCTGGTTTCGCCCGCCGATGTTAAGAAATTCCGCCCCCACGGAACCAAATAACCCCGTTGCCGAACTGAAACCGCCGCCAAAGTTGAACGATCCGAAACTCCCTTCGACGGCATTGAGAACCACCACCACCTTCCGGGGGTCAGTGCCCGGTTCGATGGTAAATTCCGCGTCCTCAAATAAGCCCAGCCGCACGATGCGTCCTAAATCGTCTAGCAACACCGTCCGGTTAAAAACATCGCCTTCTTGGAGGCGCATTTCGCGGGTAATCACATAGTCTTTCGTCCGACCGTCGATCGGGTTGCCGTCGGCGTCTTCCGTCTCTCCATCCTCGTTGCGGAAGCGGATTCTAAAGGCTTCGATTTCTCCCTCCGCCACTTCTAAAGTCACCGTGCCGTCAGAGGCAACGGTGGGCGGTAAATTCGGACCTTCTTGCGTAGGCGGCGGATCGATGACCTGTGCCAGGACGTAGCCATTTTCTTGATACCAGCGATTGAGGCGGTTGATGCCGTCTTGGAAGTCGCCAAAATTGAGAATGCGTCCGTATTGGTCGCTGAAAAACTCGTCGATTTTATCCGGCGGAAGGACTTGATTCCCCGTCACGTTCACCCCATTGAGGACGGGGTTCGGCGTTACGGTAAAGACGACCCGAGTTCCTAACGGCGTATCTTCGGCAGAGGGTTCGACGTTGGCGAAGAATCCAGTGGCGTAAATGGCGTTGGCATCTTCGATCAGCTGATCGCGGGTAGTCGTGCGACCCGGTTGCGTGCCGATCGCCCCGTAGGCGATATCTTCGAGTTCGGCAGTGGTTGCCCCTCGGATTTCCACTTCAGCAACCAGCACTTCCGGTGTGGGGGAGGATTGGGCGACGGATTCGGGGGGAACGGTGAGGAGATTTGCCGATGGGGTTGGGTCTTCCTCGACAGCTTCTTCTACCGCATCTGGGGTTGGGGATGTTGCCAATTCCTCGAGGGGGCGATCGGCGGTGTTGTTTGCCAGATTCTCCACTTCGGGGGCGATCGCCGGAAGGGGTGAAGGGGTTGCCGATTCCTCCGTGGCGTTCGCTGGGGAGGATTCCTCGATCGGGATTTCTGGGCGTTCTGCCGAGCTTTCCGCCGCTTCGATGCCCTCTTTGGCGATCGCCTCTGTTCCCCCAACAGCCGGAGAAACGGCTGGCGATTTCTGTTTCTTTACGGGGCTTTTCTGCTGTTTGGCGGCGATTTCCGCCTTGGGGTTGGACTTCGCCGCCGTTTTCACCGCAGCTTCTCCTGGCAAGGCAAAGGCTGCCGAAGCAGCCAAAATCGCTGCCCACAGGCAAGATAATTCCAATTTACTCACGTTTTCGCTTTCCTCCACACACCATAGTTGTTGCAAACCGAAGCGAGCGACGAACCGAACGTCGGACTCGGACATTTATCGGGGCAACCTCGCAGCAGGTTGCCGATGGCTACGACTACGCTGCACTTATCAAATTGTACGGGTTCCGAATTTGTTGGGATCGATTCGATCGAAACGAACGTTCAAACTCGCAAATCTTCGGAGTGCCGATCGCACGTCTAGCAAGGGCGTTACTGGGCGATCGTCCTGAGATGACTCCCATCTCAAAATGCCGATTTTCCAGCCATTACCGCCTCAATTGATGGCGGATAAGACCCGTGACAACACTTGCTCGTATGCCGCTTCCACATCGCCCAAATCCTGGCGAAAGCGATCTTTATCCAACACTCGGCGGTTGGGATCGGTTTCTAATTGATTCCACAGGCGACAGGTATCGGGGCTGATTTCGTCGGCAAGGACGATTTGCCCCGCCTCATCTAGACCGAACTCCAGCTTGAAGTCTACCAGGGTAATCTGACAGCTTGCGAAAAACTCCACCAGCAGGCGATCGATCTCCAGTGCCATTTCCCGCAGCCGATCGACCTGTTGGGGGGTTGCCAACTCCAGCAATAATAGGCGATCGCGCGTCAGTAGGGGATCTCCCAATGCGTCATTTTTATAGAAAAACTCCACCAGCGGATTTTTGAGTACGGTTCCTAACGGCAACCCCGTTTGCTTGCACAAACTCCCGGCAGCGATGTTGCGAACGACGACTTCGAGGGGGAAAATGTTCAGCGATCGCACCCGCATGCGATCGGCGGCAATGCAGTCGATAAAATGGGTGGGAATGCCCCGCGATTCGAGCATCTGAAATAACCGCGCGGAAAGGGTACAATTAATTTCGCCTTTGCGCTGGATCGACCCCCGCTTCGCCGCGTTGAACGCCGTAGCGTCATCCTTAAAATAGGCGACGAGAATTTGCGGATCGTCGGTGGGATAGAGAATTTTGGCTTTGCCTTCGTAAAGCTTTTGCGGATCGGACATAGCAGGATGTTATCTGGTTCTGAGTGGACGCGGCTACAAATCCCGAGCAGGGGAAGCATGGGGAGCAGGGGGAGCAGGGAAAGCAGGGGGACAGAAACAACTAACCACTAACAAACCCCAAACTCCAAATGACCAAAGTCTACATTACCCTAGAAGAAGGTTCTCTTCGAGAGCGAAGACTCGAGCAAGATTGCAAAGTGCGTTGTGACCCAGGAATTCCACATTTCCATTGTCCCGATCGGGGAAACTAACCGCTACCGGGTGCGAACCGAGCGAGTCGGTCCCGATGTCCCTTTGGCGGAGGAGTCGATCGATCTGCCCCTGGAGAGTTGGCTGACTCAAGCTCGCTATCTCATGAAAGATCCGGTCGTTGGAGTGTTGGATACCCCATCGCTCCAGGAAAGCGATCGGTGGCAGGAGTGGCAGTCCCCGACCCTCGATTTGGCGTCTTTGGGGCGAGAGTTGTACGATACGGTGTTTCGAGGCAGCGTCCGCGATGCCTGGATTGCCGCCCAGGCGATCGCCCAACACCGCCGCGAGGCGTTGCGGTTGCGGTTGGCACTGTCGGGGTCGCGGTTGTCGTCTTTACCTTGGGAAGTCCTGCACGACGGTCACCGTCCCCTCGCCACGCGGACGGAAATCGTGTTTTCGCGCTACCAACCCACGGACAAGCGGTTGTCGGTTCCGGATTTGCCCGGTTCTCCGGCGCAGCAACCCCAACTGTTACGCATTCTAATGGCGATCGCCGCCCCGAGCGATCGCCAGAGCCTGAAACTGCACCAGGAAGCCGAAGAACTCCAGCGAGAACTGCACGGGCGATCGGAGGCTGAAGGGTTGTGGGACATCGATTTGACCGTTCTCGAACATCCCGATCGCGCCCGACTGGCACAAGCCCTGGAACAAGGTCGATATCAAGTCTTTCACTATGCCGGACACAGCCACAGCGGACCCGATGGCGGCGCGATCGATTTGGTCAACCAACAGCACGGTTTGACGGAAGTCCTCACCGGAAACGAACTGGCGGGATTGCTGGCGAATAACGGAATTCAAATCGCGGTGTTTAACTCCTGTCGGGGGGCGTATGCGGGGGAATCCGAGAAGCTTGGAGAACCGGGCGGAGAGCGCAATCTCGCCGAAGCGTCGATCGAACAGGGCATTCCGGCGGTGCTAGCAATGGCAGAACGCATCCCCGACGAGGTGGCATTGCGTTTGACCCAACTGTTTTACCGCAATCTCAAGTTGGGAAATGCGGTGGATCTGAGTTTGAGTCGGGCAAGGCAGGGATTGATGGTCACTTACGGGTCGAAGCAATTATACTGGGCACTGCCGATTCTCTACTTGCACTCCAAATTTGCCGGGTATCCCATCGGTCGGCCGATCGATCGTCCTGCTAGCGTTCCGGCGAATGGAAATGGCATCGGATCGCGGATGCCCCGCTTCGGCACCTCCGCCCCGATGCTGTTCGATGAGGAGGAGGTGGAAGGATTGCTCGATGAAATCGAATATCCCGATACCCTGGATGACGACGATGCCGCCTTCGATCGCGAAGTTCGGCAAACCCTCGATACCCTCGGATCGTTCCCCCCACCCGAACCTTCCCCCGTTCGGGAAACGCCATCGACACCGTTGGTTGCCAACCCTCCCCCACCGAACCCTCCCCAATCTCCAGAAAGCAAACCGATCGAGAGTCCCAAACCCAACCTCCTGCAAACCCCTCGCCGCCGCAGGTGGAAACCCCTCTCGAAAGAATGGCTGTTGCCCGGTAGTTTGGTGGCGGTTGCCGCCATCAGTTTAGGGGTGTTATTCTACCGCATCGCCTTCAGTCCCGCCGAACCGGAGGTTTTCCCGCCCGTCACCGACGTGCGTCCCCAACCGTTCGATCCCGATCGGTTGCCGGAAATGGAGACTTCTGAGGTAACGGCAATCGCCATCGAACGGTTCAGTCGGCAGGAGATCGAAGCCGGAACCCTAGCTGTGGAAGCGTTGCTCGATCGCGGCGCCTTGCAACAAGCCAAAGCCGCCTTGGAAGCCGTTTCCCAGCGCGACGAAACCCATCCCGACATCGAATTTTTACAAGGTCGATTGGCTTGGCAATTCGCCCAAACCGACAATCCCGATTACCGCACCAGTACCGACGATGCCCGACGGTATTGGGAAAACGCCCACAAAAAAATGCCCGACTCCTGGCGCTACCGAGAGGCGTTGGGGTTTGCCTACTACGAGGAAAATAAACTGGATCTGGCGTATCAAACTTGGCAGCAAGCGCTACCCCTGGTGGGAACGGAGGCGGATTCGGCAAATATTCGGGCGGGATTGGCGCTGGTGTTGATGAAAAAATCCGTCCAAACTCGATCGCCCGCCAATGCCCAAAAGTTCCAGCAAGATGCGATCGCCCAACGCCAAAACGTCCTGACCACCGCTCCCGTCAGCTTTTCCTCTGCCAATGCCCTCAGCCCTAACTGGCTGTGGACGGAAACCGCTATTCGCGATTGGCAAACGCTCTTGCAATTACAACCCTAAGTTGGGGGTTTGGGGTTTGTGATGGGGTTAATGGTTAGTTGCTTCTCTCCCCCTGCCTCCCCGGCTCCCCCTGCTCGCCTTCACCAAAAAAAACTATCCCATCCCGAACTAGTCCAGACAGTCCCCGATTCGTTGCCATTTCCGAAGAATGTGCGGTATTCTAGTACATATATCGGGATGTAGCGCAGCTTGGTAGCGCGCCTGCTTTGGGAGCAGGATGCCGCAGGTTCAAATCCTGTCATCCCGACTTTAATTTCTCAATCCTCCAAGTTACTGCGACCATCGGCTAGCAAATGTGCCTCATCCGGGTTGCACCCCCTGGATCGATCGAGAATAGGGGGATGCGGGTTGGACTGGGCGATCGAAACCTTCCCTTATGGAGATTAGGGGTCGATCGCCCATTACCCCCATTCAACAGGACATTTCCCAAAGCGGCTATCCAGACTTATAGTTTACTTAAGTTAACAAATAAAAGAGCGTTTCTCTAGATTAGGGTAAATTTTAGTTAAATACCCTTGATTTCCGATTGAATCTTTTCTAAATTGATAATTGAAGCTAAAAGAAAGCTTCCCTGAAAAATAAATTTCCAACTTTTTCATAAGTAAGGAGGTTAGTTGTAGCAAATCTATCTGATATCTGTCTCGTAGACCAGCAACGGCAACACTCTCTAGAAAACTGATATTTCCTCATCTGTTGATTCGAGAGCTATGAAGCTAAAGTTAGAAGTTTAGCTCATCTCTGTGAAGTTAAAGGAAAAAAGAGGAGTTCACTCAGTGAGTATAGCTCGAGTGTTGCCGTCGTTTTGGGCATGTTTTTGGATATTTTAACAACATTAAGCAGCATTTTAAACTTATTATTCGCTTAGTAAACTTTAGTAAATTTAACGCGAGTTCCCTATCGATCTGCTTTATAGTAATTGCATGAAGTTCATTGAACTTCCTGATCAAAAAAAAATGTTCGGTCAATTCAAAAAGGAGGCTAGGTATCCATCAGGTTTTGAATATCGGTCTCGAATTAGAGCAAAAGCAATACCCTCTAGAAAACTGAAAGTTCCTCATTTGTAAGTTCGAGAGCTCTGCATCCAGTATTGATCGCATCTCTGTGAAAGACCTAAAAAGAAGAGGAAGTCACTCGGTGAGTACAGCTTGGGTGTTGCTATTGTTTTTGGGAAAAATGGAGCGGCTTTCCTCGTCCGATCGCCCGCATGCCCAGTTCGAGTTATCCCGAAGTCGCCAATTGTAAAGGTTAATGAAGTTAGCGCGATCGCCCGAAGAATTTCTGCTAAAGTAATAATTGAAGCTCAAAGAAAGCTTCCCTGACAGATAAATTAATTCTTCAGAGAATAAGGAGGTTAGTTATATCCAGTTCACTGAATGTCTGTCTCGTCATACAGCAACGGCAACACTCTCTAGAACGCTGATATTTCCTCATTTGTAGTTTCGAGAGCCCTGCATCAGTTTGAAATTGCTTGCATCTCTATGAAGGATTGAGAAGAAGAGGAAATCGCTCGGTTAGTATAGCTCGGGTGTTGCTATTGTTTTGGGAAGATTTCCTCTGGGCAATTCACGCCCCCATTCCCGAATATCGCTTCAGTCCGCGCCGCCACAAAATGCGATTGGCGATCGCAAAAACCAGCATCCAACACAACATCGCGGCAATTCCTTTCCCCACGTTTACGGGAAATCCAACAATCAGAGCCGCCGGAAAATAAACGAAGTACGGAAACGGCGTCCACTCGACAATTTGCCGCACGGTTTCTGGGAACATATCCAAGGGAGCGATTAAACCCGAAAGGAACAGGTAAAATAGCAGCCAGATTTGTTCGATCGCCGCTGCCCGTTCGATCCAAAAGGCAAATAAGGAAAAGGTATACTGCACCAAAAACCGCAAGCTAAACGCCAACCCCAACACGACAACAAAAATCGCTGCCGTCCCCCAATTCGGCAGCCAAACCGCTTGGGGATAGAGAGCGAAAAACAGTAGCGTCAGACCGAGAATAAAGGGCAAGCGAGCCGCACGTTCTGCGAGGTGGGAGGCGAGGTGATGCACCACCGGATCGATCGGTTGTAACAATCGCGGCGAGAGGCGTCCCTGTACTACGTCTTTCTCAAACTCCCAAATCACCCACACCACGTTAAATTGACGGACGATAAACGTGGCGAGGAAATACCGGGCAAAATCCGTGGGGTTGAGTCCGAACTGTCCCGAACTCGCCGCTTTCATCCAAATTCCCATAAGGATAAACGGCAGGGAACCCGATAGCGCCCACAAGAATAACTCCGCCCGATATTCCAACATATAGGCGTAGTAGGTGGATAGGAGGGTGGTGGCTTGTTTGAGGATGCGGCGCATGAATTAAGTAATAAGTAATAAGTTGGGGGTTGGGGTCTTGGCGTTTGGGGTTGGTAAGATTGGTAGGGTGCGTTGAGGAACGAAACGCACCGATTACCGATTACCGATTACCGATTACCGATTACCGATTACCAATTACCGATTACCCTTCATGGACGGGTTCGACGCTAACGCGGGCGAATTTGAGTCCGGTGACGCCTTGTAAGGGTTCGACGCATCCCATTTCGATGTCGCGGCTGACCCAGCCTTCGCGAGCCAAATAACGCAAGTATAGGTGATATTCTTCCCATTCTTCGTCGGTAGAGTAGACGATCGTCAGCATACCGGGTTGGGTGATGCGCGTTTGGGTGTCGCGATCGACCGCTTTGTCGATGCGTTTTTTGACGATTTCGTAGCGGATATCCTTCGTCCCTTTGACGTCGAACAACTTTTCGGTATTGTCGTCGTGGAAAATATCGATCGGACTGTCTTGAACTAATACTAAGTGGGTGACTTCTAAGGTGGTTTCGTACTGGGATTTTAGCCCGAAAATCGCCCGCGCGCACTCGCAAATCGCCCGTAACTGTTCGTACCGCAAGCAGCGCAGGTGATAGGGGGTGAAATCGGCGTGGATAGATTTGCCGACATAAATCATCCGATCCATGCCGTCACTGATTTCCATGTCGCAATAGTGGGGGATGATTTTTTGCATCCGTTCTTGGGCGCGTTCCCACGAGTTTCGCAGACAGGTGTTGATGCGGTTGAGGTTGAGATCGTAGTCCGATCGGGCGGTGTAGATGCTGTGGTGTTCGTTATCGCAGGCTTTTCGGTAGGCTTCGATCGCCCCTTTCGCTTCGGCACTGCATTGCCCGAAATAGTCGAAATAGATTTCTAAGTTTTGCTTGAGGTATTCCGTTGCCGTCACTTCCGCATCCACGGCAACCCGATCGCGCAAAGTGTCGATATACTCGAGTAGATCCAAGCGCAATTGTTCCGTTAGCGGGCTTTGCCGAGCCGAGCAAACGGCGTCGAGGATGGCTAACCCCAATTGGCACTGTTCCAGGAGATCGGCTTGAATGGCGCGATTTCGCTCGCCTGAAGAGCCGCGAATGTCGGAGATGCCGTAGAGGGGGTAGACTTCTTTAAAGACGATCGGTTCGGGTGGCAGTCCCCAGCTTTGGCGTTCGGCTTCTTGTAAAAACCGCCACGCCACGGAGGGGTGGATGTTGCGGATGCTGGAAACGCGCTGCTGAATGGCTTGGCGCAAGGCGCAGGTAAATGCCGGAATCAGTTCGGTGGCGTGCTTGCAATCCCGACGGTTGAAGTTGTGGGGTCGATCGCTCATCATCCCCACCAAACCCGCTAATTGTCGGTTTTCGCTGGTGGTATCGCTGGCGCGAATGACGACGGGAATTAAGAGCAAAGAGCGCACGCCTTCCTTGAGGAGCCATCGCTCGCAATCGGTTTTACAATCGGCGCAGAGATCTGGAACGCTCCACACGCGGTTGGCTTGTGCCGCTCTCAGGAAGTGCGATCCCGAGAGGGACTCTAGGGAGTAGCGCATGGGACTGAAATCGCGATCGCCCAAACTGACGTACATTTGCACTCGATCGCGTTCCGCACAGAGAATTACGGTATCGCGAACTCGAAACATCGATCGCAATCGCTGGTTAACCATTTGGAATTTTTCCGGACTGAGGATCGACTCGCGATCGATCAGTAACTGCGTCAGCCGCAAAATACTTTCCCGTCCGGTGACGTCGCACCCTTCGAGGAGGAAATAGCCGTCTATCCGGTAGTTCTCGGGAATCAGCCGTTCTTCCAAGCTCTTCCAATTTTTCGTTTCCCGGAATTGCTGCCAATCCACATCGGCAAACTCATCCGCTTTGTCGTCCGATCGCTGGACGCGCACTTGAGAGAAATCCAACCAAAATTCGATGAAGCGGGGTCGATCAGCGTTTCGGGGAAATTCGACTAAGATCGGTTCTTCAATAAAGGGCAATTCCTCGGCTTCCCATCCGCAGGCATCTCGCAACACTAAATAGAGGAGGTTTTGCCGAGAAAGCAATTCCCCCTCGGTGTCCCCCCAGTCGGGAAACAGATCGAACAAACCGATTTCTGAGGCGATCGCATCGTTGTCTCTAATCTGCTGGGTGAGTTGGCGAAACGCTTCGTTAGCGTACCGAATTTGATAGGTTTGCGGTTCGATAGCTGCCATCAGCAAGCGACTGGATCGCCAAGCCGCACTCAACCGATCGAGATTTCCTTTCCAAGTTTGCAGTCGATCGATATCTTCTGAGGGTGAGAGGTAAGTCTCGAATGGTGCAAAGACCTCTTCAAGTTGATGCGGACCGATAAGGGATAAATTGGACGGACTGTTTCCCTGACTCATAAGTTGCACCTACTGATTTCCAATCCCACTTTCAGGATACTCCAGTGTCCCCAGCGAACGCACGTCTTCCGGTTGGCACAAGAGGTTCCCATTGCGGATTGTTAGGGTTCGATCGCCCTGCTAACTGCCCGAGAAACGGGTCGATTTCGGCAGCCGAAACGGGAGCGCGGTAGATTGGGCGCGATCGGTCGTCCGGCTCCAATCCACAAAAAAACGGTCTGGAATCGACCCAAACCGCTTTTTTAAAGTTTTATTGAAGTTATTGGGGGATGCGGACGAAAGGACTTGAACCTTCACGCCTTGCGGCACTAGAACCTAAATCTAGCGCGTCTGCCAATTCCGCCACGTCCGCAGGAATACCCTATTATACCTTAATACTATACCAAAATGGTCGCTGGGGTGGGTGAAAATGTCCGATCGATCGCCAAAAACTCGGAAACGGTGGCGGCAAGTGGCTGTAGGGCTGCTGGTTGCCGTCGTTACGACTTGGGGCGTACAAACCGGACTCGCCTTGCGCAATGCTGCCGATCGCCCCACCGATGCCTTTCTGGTGTTGGGGGGCAGCATCCAGCGAGAAATCTACGCCGCCGAACTCGCCAAACAGTCTCCGCAAACGCCGATTTTGATTTCCTCGGGTTCCCCAGATCCGTGTATTTGGCTGTTGTTCGATCAATCTGCCGCCCCTCAAAACCAAGTGTGGCTAGAACGCTGTGCCGATTCCACCTTCGGCAACTTCTACTTTTCTCTCCCCATTTTGCAGCAATGGCAGGTTCGCCACGTTACCCTAATTACCTCGGCAACTCATCTCCCCAGAGCGAAATGGCTGGCACAAATATTATTAGGCAGTCATGGCATTTGGGTCGAGACGCAACTGGTAAAAGAAACGGGAATTCCCGGCAATCGAGAATCTGTTTTGAAAACTGGATTGGATGTCCTTCGCAGTTTGGCATGGGCGGGAATCAGTCAATTTTATTCTCCCATTTGCCGCCAAGTCAGTCCCCTATCGGAAATCGATTTAGAAGCTTGGCAGCAACGCGGTTTTAAGTGCGAGCATCAAGGGGGTTTGGATCGAATTTGAGATCTGGCAGATGGCTATACGTCCCTGTTTTAAGTCAGCTTCAAGGCGAAACAGCTTAAAATCAAAGCTGTTTGGTTGTTAATTTTTTGCATCGACCGCGCGAGCATAGACTCGCCGTTTTATCGACTAAAATTTTAATTCATAAAATATTATAAATAATAATAAATAAATGTAAATATTGTTTCTCTTATACTCGATCGTCAAATAGAATAAATAAGATTTGAAAGTGGCTGTATCTGTTTTTTATATCTGTTCGATTCTCAGTTCTTCAGTCGTTTGTACGCCACTGTAATATCGATTTGTTTCTAGAGTTCAGTTGTGAAAGTCGCAAACCCAATCTCCCTCGAGTACAGTTGAGAAGTTAATAGAGTTGAAAGATGCCTCCATTTTTTTGTCTAGTTTGTACCGATCTCTTGCCATCAAATTAGTAAGAGGTTAGTTTGCTGTTAACTTTGTTCGGTCTTGACAATTATTGGGGCTAACATTTTCTAGTTTTCAGCTTTTTAGCATCGATCTAAATGCTAAGCCCGAACAAACGTGACATGGCAATCGGAAACGTCTCAACCTCATCTCAAAATATTTGAGAGCATTTTAGGGTCTAAAAAATTTGGTTTGCGTCTGATTTTCAGTCAAAAGCGTAATCTTCACTGATTAGCAATTTTCGGTCGGTTTACAATATTCCTTCTAGTGAAACTCGAAGGATATAATTCTGCACCGTTTGCTAAGATTGCGTCGCACTTAAATTCAATCTTTGCACCCATTTCGCGCGAATTTTGATCGCGTGGCGACTCTTGCTGCGAGGATCGCGAAATAATCTATCTTAACGATATCGATTGAATTGGGTGTAGTGCCAACAACTGACTCTTTATACCTAACAAAAATGTCCGATCGATCGATTTTCAATGACGAGCTATCGAATTGCGAGCGGGAGCCGATTCATATTCCCGGATACATTCAACCTCACGGTATTTTATTCGTTTTACAAGAGCCAAACCTGACGATTTTACAGGTTAGCGAGAATATTGTTGATGTGGCAAACATTTCCGCGCGAGATTTAGTCGGTCGTCCTTTTAGCGAACTTTTACAACCCGGACAACTTGAATTTCTGAAAAGTTTGCTTAGCAGTCGTCAAGACTGCTCCGAACTCAATCCCATCGTCCTTTCGATGATATGGGAAGAGGAAACCGCACAATTCAATGGTTTTCTGCACCGTTCTGATGGGTTTTTGATTTTAGAACTGGAGCGATCGTCTGCTGCTGAAG
Source organism: Oscillatoriales cyanobacterium M59_W2019_021 (assembly GCA_015295945.1). Classification (GTDB taxonomy): domain Bacteria; phylum Cyanobacteriota; class Cyanobacteriia; order Cyanobacteriales; family Geitlerinemataceae; genus DVED01. The sequence continues at coordinate 18,356 of DVED01000180.1, forward strand.
TGCTAGATTTTATCGATATTTATTCCTTAATTAAGAGATCGGTAAAAGCTATCCAAAGTGCTAATTCTTTTCCCAAAATCTGTCAAGTTTTCGTTCGAGAAATCCGAAAAATTACTGGATTTGATCGGGTGATGTTGTATCGTTTGGACTCGTGTACGGTTTTGGCAGAAGATAAAATACCGAGTTTAAAACCTTATTTGGGTTTGCGGTTTCCCAGTACGGATATTCCCCAACCAGCGAAAAGCTTATACTTAAAAAATGGGCTGCGAATGATTCCCGATCGTCGCGATCGACCCGTGGCAATTTTTCCCACAGAAAATCCCATCACTCAACGTCCGATCGACCTCACTCATGCCAAACTGAGAGGCATCCATCCCTTACATCTAGAATATCTGGAAAATATGGGAGTCATTGCGGCGATGTCAATTTCGATCGTCAAAGATGACCAATTATGGGGACTGATTGTTTGCCACCACCAAACTCCTAAATTTATCCCTTACGAATTGCGAGATGCTTGTGAATTTTTAACTCGAACTCTATCCTCTCAAATTGTCGATCGAGAGCAACAAGAATTCAAAATATATCAGTTGCAGCTTAGCAATCTATATAACCAAGTTATCGACTCTATTTTTCAAGAAGATGATTTCCTAAATGGATTAGTTCGCGCGCAATTTGAAGTCTTCAACTTGCGACTAGCAACGGGAATTTATGTCTGCATGCAACCATGCTGGAAATCCATCGGCAGAATTCCCTCAGAAGTTCAAGTTCACAATCTAATCCGTTGGTTAAACCGACAGCCGGAATTTCAAGTCTTTCACACAGACTCTTTAGTCAGTTTGTATCCTCCTGCAGAAGGATTTAAAGATATTGGCAGCGGTTTATTAGCTATTGCCATTTCTCCCGGTCAATATATTTTGTGGTTTCGATCCGAAGTCATTCAAGTTGTAGAATGGGCGGGAAACCCAGAACAAAAAGTCAAAATCGAAGATAAAAGTGGATTGAAGCGTCCTAGAAAATCATTTGAGTTATGGCAAGAGCGAATTGAAAAAACGGCTCTACCGTGGCAAAAACATGAAGTCGAAGCCGCACAAACCATGCGCCGCGCGATCGTCGATATTGTATTGCGACAAGTTAACGACTTAACTCAACTCAATCGAGCTTTAGAGAAATCTGAAGCTCTCGCTCGACAAAAAGCAGAACAGTTGGAAAATACCTTAAATCGGCTCCAACAAACACAATTTCAACTCATTCAAGCCGAAAAAATGTCGAGCTTGGGGCAATTGATAGCGGGCATTGCTCATGAAATCAACAATCCTCTGAATTTTATTTATGCCAATCTCAGCTATATCGAAAACTATAATCGAGATTTGATGAGTTTACTGCGACTCTACGAGAAAAAAACGATCAATCCAGACGGTGAAATTCAAGCTTTTGAAGAAGATATCGATCTCGATTTCATCAAAATCGATTTTTCTAATGTTTTAGCCTCCATGCAAATCGGCACTCAGCGTATACGAGACATCGTTCGATCCTTGAATGACTTTTCCCGTCTCGATCAAGAAGAAAAGCTTTCGTTCGATCTGAATGCTGGATTGGAAAGTACATTACTGATACTCAACAGCAAATTGAACTTAAACCCAAAACTGCCTCCCATTCAAGTTATCAAAAACTATGGCAATCTTCCCAAGATCGAATGCTATCCCACACAACTCAATCAAGTTTTTATGAATATTTTGGTCAATAGCATCGATGCTTTACGAGAACGCGATGAGCAACGAACGGTAGAAGAACAGAAAATGCAACCCAGCCAAATTCGGATTCGCACGACGATCGAAATGCGATCGGCTGAAGATGGCTATACCTGGGCAAAACCTTCGATTCCCGTTGCGGTCATTCGGATTGCCGATAACGGTTCTGGAATTCCCGAGTCAATTCGCAAACGAATTTTCGATCCATTTTTTACAACAAAACCCGTTGGCAAAGGTACAGGACTCGGCTTATCGATTAGCTATCAAATTGTCGTCGAACGACACCGAGGTCGCATCTTTTATACGTCGATGACGGGAGAAGGAGCGGAATGTACGATCGAGATTCCAGTGGAACAACCGCCTGGGGTTTAAACTTCAGACTAAGAGCTTCGAGTCTTCTAAAAAAGACTGGGAAAAAATTTCAGTCCATTTTAATGGAGTTTGGCTATTAGCCGGGAACTTGAGTTCCCGGCGGAATTTGCGCCTTGCCGATATCGATGCGAGATCTCGAACACACAGGCACGTCACCTTTACAGACCCTTTATTTAATTACGATATCGTCGTTGGCAATATCGGTAACGATCGCATTCTCGGAAATCTCGGCGATGATTTTCTCCTGGGGGGTCGCGATAACGATGTTATCGAAGGCGGTGATGGAAACGATTTCGTAACCGGAAATATTGGTAACGATTTGGTTTACGGAAACGCCGGGAACGATATCGTACGCGGCGGACAGGATAGCGATTCCCTATTCGGCGGAGATGGAGACGACCAGTTATCCGGCGATTTTGGCAAAGATTTTCTTACGGGAGAAGCCGGAAACGATCTCTTTATCTTGCGATCGAACACTGCCGCCCCCAGTGTACCAGAAGCTGACATCATTGCCGACTTCACCGCCGGACAAGATGTGATCGCCCTGACTAACGGACTCACCTTTGCCGGAATTGCTTTGGATGCTTCCGGTAGCGATACTGCTATCCGAGAAGTAGCGACGGGTCAAATTCTAGGCGTTGTGGCTGGAATTTCACCCGCTGCTCTCAGTGCGGGGAACTTTGCTACCTTACCGGGCGATTTTTAACCTGTACGATTTTTTCGATCGGTGTGGGTTGAGTCCCCTAACCGCGATACCGATCGAATCGAGTTCTGGTCGAGCGCATAAACTGCATAGGTCGATCGCCACCAGAAATATATAGTAATTAGCGAGGGATAAACCCCATCGCTCTTAAATAGTTTGAGGATTAAGTATGATGAATCGAACGATCGCTTCTATTTCCACCATTGTTGCTGCTGTCTCTCCCACGTTAGTTGCATTTCCATCGGTTGCTGCAACTTTGGTGAATGTAGAATTCGTTCTCTCCGCCGATGTATCGGGGAGTATTAGTTCTGAGGAATTTGACTTACAACGTCAAGGTTATGTCAATGCGTTTCGCGATGCCGAACTGATCGACTTGATTGCTGGGTTAGATCGCGGCATTGCTGTGACGATGCAATATTGGTCGAGCAGTGCGTTTTCGCCACTGACCTGGCATCACATCACCGATGCTGCCAGTGCCAATGCGTTTGCCGATGCGATCGCAGCAACCGAACGACCTGGGCGTGGGGGAACGAATATTGCCGCAGGTCTGACTTCCGCAACGAATTTACTGCTCGGTAACGAGTTTGAGGGCGATCGTAAAGTCATCGACCTATCGGCTGATGAAAGGAATAGTTGTTATCGGACTTGTCGAGTTACTATGGCTCGCGATGCTGCGGTGGCAGCCGGAATTACCATCAACGGTTTGCCCATTACCCGATCGTCTTCTAGCTCTCTCGACGACTATTTTCAAGCATACGTTATCGGCGGAGAGGGTGCTTTTACGGAAGTGGCATCGGAATTTGGCGATTTCGATCGAGCGGTGAAAGCCAAACTCACCCGCGAAATTCCCAGCAATCCAAGAGATTCGGTTTCTGTCCCCGAACCTTCCTCCACGTTGGGTTTGCTCGTCTTCGGATGTCTGGGCGGTCGATCGTTTTTCAAACGGAAGGGCAATTTGAATTCTCAAGCTAAGCAACGTGCCTAAACTCAACTGCCCCAAAAGTGCGTTCTTGTAGTGGGTTTACCCTAACCGAAAAGAAATTATTGTACGATAAGTAGTCATAGCTTCGCCACAGAAATAGAATACCACAAGGCTGAAACGCCGTCAACTCGTTCCCTTATTGACCCCAATCTCAATAAAACAGGCAAAATTCGGGGGGGTTTGAAAAAAAGGGGGGGTTGGCGACACGAGTTTCCGGTTCGCTGTCGTTACACCACAAACCGATCGGGACTGAGTAAATTTTCCGGATCGAACTTCGCTTTCAACTGCTTCATCAGATCCAAAGCGTTGCCAGAGTAGCCCCAAACATCGACCTGTTGTTTCACCGCAGTGGGGGCTGCCAACACCGTGAAAAATCCCCCATGAGATTGACAGACCGATCGCCATTTCGACGCTGCCGTTCCCAGCCGTTCCGTGGCGATCGCTACGGTTCCCAACCCACTACCGATATGGATCGAACCCATCGCCGATCGGGGAAACATGGCATCTAATTGCGTTAACGCGGTTACGGCAGCACTGGAGCGAACCCCCATTTTGCCGAGAAGACTCGCTTGGGGAAACGGCGATTCTAGGAGAGTTCGAGATCGCCGCCACAACTCCACCTCGTCCCCGCCGCCGTAACTGCCCCCAGCTAACCCCAAAATTTCCCCCCATTCCAACACCCGCCGTGACTGTTCGGCAACGCTTTCCGGCAAACTTTGGAACTGCACCATCAATCCCAATCCCGTACCGATTTCCAAATTGGCAACCCGTTGAGGCGATAGCAAATCCGCTGCCATCGGGGTCAGGGAGGACGCTAGGAGGGTGCGAACGATCGCCGCCATCTCCTCTGCCTCCCCGGTCAAAACCACGGTTTGCGAGGCTTCTGGCAGGGGATACAAGCGAAACGTGAGTTGCGTGGCGATCCCTAACGTCCCGTAGGAACCCGTCAGCAACTTCATCAAATCGTATCCGGCTACGTTTTTCACCACTCGTCCCCCCGCTTTGACAATTTGACCGTCGTAGCGGCAGAAGGAAATGCCGATGAGTTGGTCGCGAACGCTGTTGTAGCGGTGTCGCCAGCTTCCCGTATCTCCCGTTGCCACGATGCCGCCGAGGGTTGCCGTTTGGGGGTAGGCAGGATCGATCGCCAGAAATTGCCCGGTTTTTGCTAAAGTTGCCTGGATATCCGCCAATTTCATCCCCGCTTCTACCGTCAGCGTAAAGTCGGCAACGGCGTGTTCGATAATGCGATCGAGATGTTGGGTCGAGACGATCCAGTTCGGATCTCGCACCAACCCTCCCCAGTGAAGTTTGCTACCGTGTCCTGTAGGTAGAACGCGCTTTTGGTTCCCGAATGCCAGTGCCATCACTTCTGCCAACGCTTCCTGAGTTGGGGGAGAAACCCAATAGTCGGGTTGGCAACCGGGAGCGATCGCCTCCCCCAGACGCTGCCGCACTGACGGATCGAGGGTTTCCCAAGTTTGCATCCCCTCCATCCCGACGATTTGTGCCAGTTCCAATGCGATCTCACCCATATCAATTGCTTTCATCAAGTCATCTCCATCACTTATGGTACAGATCGACTACGTTCGCTTCTACGTTGAAGATGCCCAAAAATTTCGCGACGGGTTCGTTGGGATCTTCGGTTTTCGATCACTCGGGTGCTGTACCGACGATCGCACGCATACGGAAATTATCGCCTGCGGGACGATTCGCTTTGTCCTGTCGTCTCCCCTCACTCCGACGAGTCCCATAGCAGCGTACCTACAACAGCACCCCCCGGGAGTTGCCGATATTGCCTTGCAGGTGGACGATCTCGACGCGGCGATCGATCAGGTAATTTCCTCCGGTGCGAAACTCCTCGAACCCCGACAAACCCGGCAATCTGCAAACGGCTGCCTGCAATGGTGCCAAATTGCCGCTTGGGGTTCTCTACGCCATACCCTGATCCAACGGCACGGCGTCACTCCCCTCGTCCCCGGTGAAGCATTGCCAAATCTCCCCGAAAATTTGCCAGAAAATTCCCCCTTTCAAGCCATCGATCACGTCGTTCTCAATGTTCCGGCTGGCAAACTCCGGGATGCCGTTCGCTGGTACGAAAGGGTGTTGGGATTTGCCCCCAAACAGCAGTTTACCATTGCCACCGATCGATCGTCGCTGCATTCTCAAGTGATGATTCACCCGCAAACCGGGGTGCAATTTCCCATCAACGAACCCACCTCCCCCAACTCGCAAATCCAGGAATTTCTCGATGCCAACGGCGGTGCGGGAATCCAACATCTTGCCTTGCGAACCGATGGCATTCTCGAGACGGTCTCCCAATTGCGATCGGCAGGCGTCCCGTTCCTCTCGGTTCCACCCGCGTACTACCAACAACTCCGGCAGAAACCCGGTTTTAACCTCAGCGATCGCGAATTTCGAGACATCGCCGATTTACAAATTTTAGTCGATTGGCAAGATGAACATCGTCCGGCGATTTTGTTACAAACCTTTACTAAAAATATTTTCCCAGAACCCACTTTTTTCTTTGAAATTATCGAACGACGCGCGGTTTGGAACCGGGGAAAATCATACCAAGCGCAAGGTTTCGGCGAAGGAAACTTCCGGGCGCTTTTTGAAGCTGTCGAGCGGGAACAGATGAAACGCAACTCGGTTGGCTGAGGTGGTAACGGGTTGATATTGATAACCTCAATGTTGGCTACACGCACTCTTTCCTTCTACTCCCCCGGCGGGGAATGTGTAGCAGTATTAAAAACTCGATTATAGGTCGGGAACGCTACGAAAAAAAGTGATATTCTGGAGATCCTGGATACGAATCGATACGCCCTTAAACTTTCATGAACTTAGAACTTAATAGCGCTCAAGCTTTTATGGCATTGGGAATTGCCATCATTTCTGCGGATGGAAGATGCACGTCGGAAGAAACCGAAACCTTGCTGAAATTGTTTAAAACGTTTAAATTAATGACTTGCTCCTCCGAAGAAGAATGCGAACAAAACTGGGAATCGATTTTCAATACAACCTTCGATAAGCTTAAAAAAGCTTTTCCCAAACGTCAAATGTCTTTTTCGGAAGCACACTTAGATATTTTACTTCCAATTGTAGAACGATCGGTTCCGGCTGAAAGTCACGAAGCGCTCTTTCATTTTGCCGTAGCGATCGCCGTTTCCGATGGCTTAGACGCTCGGGAAAAAGTCATTCTCGATCGCCTGCAAAAAGACTTTAAAATTCAGCTAACCGACGATTATCAAGTACTTTTAGAAACTGCAAATGTAGCAGTAGGTAGGGTGTGTTGAGGGACGAAACGCGCCATTACCAATTACCAATTACCCATTCTGATCGGCAAAATTCCACGAAACTCTCACCTTGATGCAGGCAATATCAGGGGATTCGGCTAAGTAAATATTGCCTTTGGAGGTAAAATTAATGCCAAACTCCGCTGCTGCATCTGTCGCTTGCGTTTCGTGGCGCAATTGCTCGAAGGCTTGACTGAGGGGGCGACAGCCGCGCACGATCGCCTCTTTCACGTCCTCAAAACGGCGATCGAGTTTTTGAATGGGCGGATCTCCAGGTGTCACCACCCAATCGACAGCAGCTTCGGGGATATCCACCGCCACTAAAATCGTACTGCCCTCTTCTGCCTTCAGTTCTAAAATTTCCCGCGCCATA
>DVED01000030.1 GCA_015295945.1 Oscillatoriales cyanobacterium M59_W2019_021
ATCCCTTGTTGGGGTTTGGGGTTTGGGGATTTTAGATTTTAGATTTGGGGTTGGGATCTATGACCCATAACCGATCTCGGGTCACCGTCTTCTCCCCCTGCTTCCCCTGCTTCCCCTGCTCACCTTCACCGGAAGCTGTCTTATCCCGTACTGAGGTTAATGTAGGGGCAATCCCCCCGTGGTTGCTCCGATCTCCTATAGAAAGCCATTGTCAAAGAGAATACATTTATGCTAGTCTTCCGATCGTCGCTCGCGCAGCAAACCCACAAGGATATAGCACGGCGTTAATGGGTGAGGGCATCTCCAAAAACGACACGCTAGAAATTGTCAAGTTTTTACGGTTGGCGATTTCACTGGGTTGGCGTATTGCTAATCGCGCAATTCTACATCGCCCCGATCGCTGTTTCGTCGATCGTCCAGGGTATCTATTCACCCCAATCGTATGAAAATTAAGTTCGATCGAAAGCAATTCGTTCAAAATGCTTTCCTTTCCTTTTTTTCCATTTTCTTGACCTTCATCTTTCTAGAAGTTGGCGCTCGGTTTTATCTCTTTCATCTCGCCTCAAAAGAAGATTTCACCACCTACGCTTCCCTGCGCCAACTGCAAAAGTATGCGGGGGAAGTGGGGAAAGAACCGACGATTTCTCACCATCGGTATATTGGCTATTACGGCACTCCCAACTATCAAGACAGACCCAATCGTCACAACTCTTTGGGATATCGGGGAGAAGAAATCGTCCAACCCAAACCCCCCGGCGAGTTCCGAATTCTTTGCATTGGTGCGTCTACAACTTACACCACTCGCGTCGATGACTATCGCCTCGCTTACCCGTACTTATTGGAGCAGGAACTCCACAAGCAAGGCTATACCAACGTGAAAGTCATTAACGGCGGCGTTCCCGGTTGGGATACCTGGAATATGTTAATTGACTTCGAGTTGCGGGGGTTGGATTTAAACCCCGATATGATTATTTTTTACGAAGCGCTTAACGATGTCAAACCGCGTTTGGTTTGGCCCCACGAAGTCTATCGCGGTGATAATTCCGGTCGCAACGCGCCGATGGTTTCGCGGGTTTCCATGCCCAATATCCTCGAATACAGTACGCTGTTGCGGATGTTAGGAATTATGTTAAATCTAACCGAACCCCATACGGCTTACGAGACGATCGATCGCACGCAAGATACGTACGTGGGGGGAAAGTTTCACGACCAACTCAAGCGAAAAACCTATCCTAGCGGCTTTTTCCAAGACGTGAGCGTCATGGATATTTTAAAAGCCAATCCACCGATTTACTATCAGCGAAATATTGAAAATATTGTCGATATTGCTAAAGCCAGAAATATTAAAGTGTTATTGGCAACGTTCGTCTACGTTCCGCTGCCAGAATTAGGCGATCGGACGTCTTCTCCCGAATATATCTACGCCCTGGACGAACACAACGCCACCCTGAAGAAAATCGCCCAAACCCGACAAGTTCCCCTCTTCGATCTCGCCAGCATCTTTCCCAAAGAACCTCAATATTTCGACGATGGCGTTCACGTCAACGACAAAGGTTCTGCGGTGAAAGCGAACTTTTTTGCCAAATATCTCGTTGAAACTCAAATGATTCCCAAACCAGGACAACCCACAACCGCACAACCTACCCCCACTACGGCACCGCCAACGCCCGCCCCCACCCCGAAAAAATAAGAATTTGATAGTGGTTAGTGGTTAGTGGTTAGTTGGTAGGGTGTGTTGAGGTACGAAACGCACCACCCATTACCACCAATTTTAAAAGAGATATTCGAGGTCGAGATGGGAAGCAGCAGCGATTAGTCGATCCAAATCCGTCGCATCGTCAAAATGGGGAAGATAGCCCAAAACGCGGGTTTGGGTGAGAGCTTCGATCGCCTCAGCCGGGGCTAAATTGGCGATTTCCTCGTCCGTTGTCGGGCGAATGCAGTTGAGAACAATTCCCCGTAGCGACACCCCCGATTGTCGGGCGAGGGCAACATTGGCAACCGCTTGAGAAATCGCGCCCAATTTCACCGGAACCACTAAAACCGCAGGCAACCCCCAATCCCGCGCCAAATCCGCCACCGTCAACTCCCACGTGACCGGAGATCCCAAACCTCCCAACGCCTCGACCAGCACCCAATCTCGCTGCTGCTGCAACGCTTGGAACTGCTGCCACGCGAGACCTAAGTCGATCGCCCGACCTTCGATCTCGGCGGCAACGGGCGGCGCCACGGGGGTTTGGAAATGCAACGGGGTAATTTCTTCGAGGGATTGACCCGTAGGGAATAGGGCGTGATAGAGTTCGCGATCGCCCTCTCCCGTTTGAATGGGTTTGAAAATCCCCAATCGCTGTTGGGGACGGTGTTTTTGCCAATACGCGGCGATCGCGCTGGTCAGCACCGTTTTCCCAACTTCGGTATCCGTTCCCGTTATGAGTAGGGGTTGGTTTTGGATCATTAGTTCTAGGAAGCGGGACGAGTTATATCACATAGAAAAGTAGCGACAGAGCCGTTATGTAGGGGCGCAAACCTTGCGCCCAGGATTTGTAGCCAACCTTTAGGGATTTCATATTAGCCTTGCGGAGGCGGAGTGGGAGTGGGTTCGGGCGTCGGTTCGGGTTCCGGTTCGGGAGTGGGGTCGGGTTCCGGGGTCGGTTCCGGCGTGGGGGTCGGGTCTGGCGTGGGTTCCGGGGTCGGTTCCGGCGTGGGTTCCGGTTCCGGTTCCGGTTCCGGTGCGGGAATGGGAACGGGTTCGGGATTCAACAGTTCTGCTTCCAGTTTGTAATCGCTTTGCGCGAGTCCCTTAATTAATTGCAGTTGTAAGGTATAAACGCCCGTTTCCGGCAAAACCCCTTGCCACGTCGAAACCCGCTGCGATCGACCGGGTGCGGGTTCTCCATTGGGCGTCAGCAGGGTCATCAACACCCCTTCTCCGCTCAAATAGGCATTGAGGGACTGACCCGCCTGTCCGCGAAAACGGTAATTTAATATTTCATTGGCTTTCAGACTGCGTTGCACTTGCACCACTCGTCCGGCGGAGAGGTTGAGTCGTTCCTCCAAAACCGTCGGAGTGGGCGAAGCAGTGGGACTGACCGTTTCCGAAGGCGTCGGCGTGGTGGTGTCGTTGGAGCTAAACAAACCGCGTCCTAGGATCCAAGCACTCAACCCCGCCAGTACCGCCAGCGTCCCCCCCGCCAAAATCACCGTTGCTGGATTATCCCAAATCGATCGAGGGGTTTCTGTAGGAATGGTGCGTCCGGCTTCCATTCTCGGCGGTTCCGGGGCAACCGTCCCCGTTGGTGGACGACCCACAGCCACCGTGGCAACTTGCGACGATACATCGGGTCGGGCAACGCCGCCAGACAGGTCTCGCAGCACCTCCTGTGCCGACTGATAGCGATCGCCCGGTCGAGCGCATAGCATCCGGTTGAGAACCTGCGCCAATCCCGGACTCACCGACGCCCACGGCTGCCAATTCCAAGATAACTGGTGTTCGTCGAACAATTGCTGGGGATCGCGTCCGGTGAGCAACTCCACTGCCGTTGCCGCCAACGCATACAAATCGCTGCTAGGGTAAGCTCGTCCCGTCTGCAACTGCTCCGCAGGGGCGTACCCTACCTTCCCCACCGTCGTCCCTTGCGGTGCGCCTTGCTCGGAGGTTTCGGGCGACTGGATGCGCGTTGCCAGATCTTTCACCACGCCGAAATCGATCAGTACGGGAACGCCATCCGCAGCGCGACGAATGATATTATCTGGTGAAATATCCCGGTGGATGATGCCCTGAGCGTGAACGTAATCGAGAACCGGAAGCAGTTGTCGCATCAACTCTGTCACTTCCGCTTCGGAGAACGTTCGTCCTTGGTTCTGATACTCTCGCAATAGGGTGCGGTACGTATTTCCTTCTACGTAATCTTGCACCAAGAAAAATCGTCGATCTTCCTCAAAGGTGGCTCGAAATTGAGGAATTTGTGGGTGGCGAAGTTGGTAGAGAATTTCCGCCTCTCTCTGGAACAACTCGCGAGATTTGGTGACGGCATATTCGCTACTGCTCGAAGGGCTCAACTCCTTGAGAACGCACCGTTCGTTAAAGCGTCCCCCATCTTCAGCCAGATACGTCCGCCCAAATCCCCCTTGACCGAGGATCTGGATCGTTCGGTATCGGTTTTGTAGCAAAGACCCGTTGGGTATTGGTGGTTGCATAATTGGTTAGTGGTTAGTGGTTAGTGGTTAGTGGGGTTTGTCATTGGTCATTTGTCATTGGGGATCTGCTCTTCCCCTGCTCAAGACAGCTTCCCCGGCTTCCCCTGCCTCCCCTGCTCAAGACAGCTTCCCATGCCTTCTGTCTTAAAAAAATCCTGAGATCACTGCTCTAGTACGCGCACGTCGATGGTGCTGGCATTGAAGTTATAATTTGTACCTTCCAACTCGATTCCGGAGCCGATTTTCAGCTTGCTCCCTCCGAGTACGACTCCATCGGGGGTCACTTGTGCCTGACCGCCGAGAATCATCCGGAAATTAACGCTGTAGAATTCTTCTTGACGGGGATCGTCGAGAGCTTTAATCGTGCCGTCGGGTTGGGGAACTGCCAATTTGCGGGGCAGTGGGGTTACGGATTTGATGTTGACCGTACCGGCGGGTTGGTTGCGGATAATCAGTTTGGTCGTTCCGCTTTTCTTCAGTTCTTCCAAGAAACTCATGGGATTCAACACGCTCAAACCCCGAACGATCGCCTCAACTTCAACGGGTTTGGTGACGGGTGCGATTTGATTTTGCGCCACCGATCCCGTCGTGCCGGGGAAGAAGAAGATCCCGACAACTACGAGCAAAATCACGATCGCCGCTCCCAAGTCTAAAATGCTGATTTTCCCGAATAGGCGACCTTTGGAATCCACAATTTTCATACAATCCTGCCCGTTGACCTCTAGACAAATTTGGAGATCGCTGCTCCACAGGCTCCCTGTCCGTGGGCGATCGCCAATTGTTTAATAGCTTCTCATATTCGAGCGCAAAATTTGACAGGCAGTGTTCGGCGACCAGTTACCGATTACTGATTACCCATCACCCATGTTCCTTTTCGCGCATAATAGCCGATAATGGCGATCGAAGAGTTCGAGATCGCTTTAGCGTATGCCCAAACCTAGTGAATATGCCGTCCATCTATTACTGACCGGCGGTCATCGAGAAGAAGTCAAGTTTCCCACCATCCAAGACTTTCAGAATTGGTACAGTACCACGGTGAAGCCGAAAGCGACGTCTAAAGAGTTCGAGAACGTGCCGATTAAAAACATTCAAGGCGAATACATGGTGGTGCGTCCGGCGGACATTATCGCCATCCGGGTCGAACCCATTTATACCTCTAGCGTCGATCGCTTCTAAACCCCTGACGATCGGCGATTGTGAGTGGGTGGCGGCGGGTCGATTGTGGAGATCGGTGTCGATCGCGCCGAGAAATTGGAAGCCGTGTGATATGCTAGACAAATTCGCAGACCAACAAACCTAACTGGGTTTGAGATAGAAGGCGTTTGACTCGATCCACTTGGCGATGCTCGGAACTTTTATGACAGTTACAGATCTTCAGGCGTATGGGGTTTAAGTCGAGTGTTGGCATCGACAAACCCGTGGAGTTTGCTAAGGTAGTTCTGGCAAGCGCGAAGGGCTGATAGCTAAATTTGCCTATGGATGCGACCTTTGAGATCACTCTCCAGGTAGTTTTAACTGTCATTGCCGGCATTGGCGCTCAGGTTTTGGCTGACTACTTCAAGGTTCCCGGTATTGTGTTCCTATTGTTACTGGGAATCGGATTGGGGTCGGATGGCTTGGACTTACTGCATCCGAACCTTTTGGGTGACGGACTGGAAGTCATCGTCTCCCTGTCGGTCGCGCTGATTCTGTTTGAAGGGGGACTAACCCTGGAATTGCGCGATCTGGGGCGGGTGTCCGGCAGTTTGAGAAATCTCGTCACCGTCGGCACGCTGATCACGCTGCTCGGAGGGGGGATGGCAGCCCATTGGCTGGCGGAATTTCCCTGGCCGATCGCCTTTTTGTACGCTGCACTGGTGGTCGTGACCGGTCCGACAGTGATTACGCCCCTGCTCAAGCACGTTCGGGTCGATCGGCAAGTCTCTGTCCTCTTGGAAGGGGAAGGGGTTCTCATCGACCCCGTAGGCGCGATTCTCGCCGTCTTAGTGCTAGATGTCATCCTCAATGGCGATGCCGATCCCTTGGGGGTATTGGTGGGTTTGACTCTGCGTCTGGGGGTGGGGGCGCTGATCGGTGCGGCGGGGGGCTGGTTATTGGGGGTCTTCCTCAAACGCGCCGATTTCCTTTCGGACGATCTGAAAAATTTAGTCGTTTTAGCCGGACTTTGGGGTCTGTTCGGTCTGGCACAAGCGATCCGCAGCGAATCCGGATTGATGGCTGCCGTCGTGGCGGGAATCGTGTTGGGCAGTTCGGCGTTGCCCCAAGAACGCTTGCTGCGACGCTTCAAAAGTCAGTTAACCGTCCTGGCGGTGTCCGTTTTGTTTATTTTGCTGGCAGCCGACTTATCCCTAGCCAGTTTGGTGGCGTTGGGATGGGGCGGCCTCTTCACCGTTCTGGTGTTGATGGTCGTGGTGCGACCGATTAATATCTGGGTTTGCACTTGGAATAGCCCGCTCAATTGGCGACAAAAATTGTTTATGGGTTGGATTGCTCCCCGAGGAATCGTGTCGGCTTCTGTGGCATCCTTGTTCTCGATTTTGCTGACCGAACGGGGCATTAATGGGGGCGATGCGATTAAGGCGCTGGTCTTTTTAACGATTATCGTGACGGTGTTCTTGCAAGGATTGACGGCGAAATCGGTGGTGCAGTGGTTGGGCATCGAATCAACGGCTGCCACGGGGGTGTTACTGGTGGGTTCCAATCCCCTCAGTCGCCTGATCGCTCGCCTGTTTCAGGAACGGGGAGAATCGGCGGTGATCGTCGATACGGACTCCGAAGCCTGTCAGGAAGCCGAACGAGAAGGGCTGAAGGTGTTTCAGAGTAGTGCTTTGGATACGAAGGTGCTGGACGAAGCGGGATTGGCGTCCATCGGTACATTTCTGGCGATGACGAATAACGGGGAAGTGAACTTAGTCCTAGCACAGCGAGCGATGGAAGAATTCAACCCGCCGCGCACTCTCGCGATTTTCCCCAGCGATCCGCAGACGGAAGACTCGACCAATTCGGCAAAAGTCCAACAAGCTTTTATCCCCGATTTTCCGTTGAAAACATGGAATCAATACTTGCGCGATCGCGAGGTGAAATTGGGCGAAACCCTGCTGAAGGAAACGGGATTTGCCTTTCAAAAAGCCCACTTACAGGCGTTAATTCGCTCTGGGGAACTGTTGCCGCTGTTGAAGGAACGGGAGCAACAACTGCAAGTGATCGCCGCGAACGAAACCTGGCAACCGGGCGATCGGATTTTCTACCTGCTGCACGCACCCAAACCGAAGCTGCTCAAGCGCCTCTCCGGCGCCAATTCGTCTCAAACCCTGACCTTGGAAAAGTTACCGGAAGTCGAAGAAGTTGCCATCCCCGCTGCGGTTTTAGATCCGCCGATGGAGACGGCGAATACGGAAAGTTAAACGTGAGATCAACTTCTATATCCATTTCTCCCGGCGACTAAATTCCAGAAGCGATCGTCATCGCCAACGGCAACAAAATCGGGATCGGTGCGGGCGGCTTCTCGATATTGGGGATTGATTTTGATCGCCTGTTTGAGGTTATCTGCTGCCGATCGAACTTGTCCTTGCAGGGCATAACAAATCGCTTTATTGTAATAGGCATCGGCGTAATCTGGTTGCAGGTTCAACGCCCGATCAAAACTTTCTAACGCTTCTTCATCCCGTTCCAATTTCACCAGTAAATAGCCGCGATAATTCCAAGCTTTGTGGGTGGGATTCAATTCGATCGCCTTTTCAAAAGAAATCACCGCATCCTCGAAGCGTTCTAACACTTGCAATGCCATGCCGCGATTCAACCAGGCAACGGCATCGTCGGGTCGAACTTGCACCGCGCGATCAAAGGATTCAAAAGCTTCTTCGTGACGCTGTAATTTACCCAGAACCACGCCACGATCGACCCAAGCTTGATGATATTCCGGGTTAATTTCGATGGCTTTATCGAAAGCGGCGATCGCGTCTTCTTGGCGTTTCAGGCGACCTAACACCACGCCTCGATGGAACCACGCTTTATCATTTTCCGGTTGCAATTTTAGAGTGCGATTGAAGGCTGCCATTGCCCCTTCGTAGCGCCGAATTCCTAACAGTGCCAAGCCGCGATGATACCAGATATCCGCATTTTCCGGGCTGTATTCCAAGGCTCGATCGAGGGCAGTAATTGCCTCTTCGTATTGTTGCAATTCCAACGA
>DVED01000010.1 GCA_015295945.1 Oscillatoriales cyanobacterium M59_W2019_021
TCCAACCTGGAAAGCACTCTTGTTTCAGCAATCAAAAAAGAAAAAGTCGGCACGGGGCATCGGCACGACTATAAATGTACGTCGAGACAGAGTAAGACGACCTCGGTTGCTTCCGTCAATGAAACGTAAAGAATCACCGATCCTTTAGGGCGGTGAGTATGTCAAAAGGAACAGTAAATCGTCTACGAAACGGCTCATGCGATCGAGTTCGTCAATGGTCAACTCTAGGGTGTCGAGCCGATGTTACGATCGAGATGTCTCCCCAAAACTCAAAAGTTTCCAGGTTTCCGGGCGACCAAAACCACCCAAGACTGGGCGCAACACGGCAATCCGGGGGGACGGTAGTAGTGGTGGAGAATCTCGAAACCCGCCTCCTCCAAACACGGCGCCAGGGTTTCGTATTCCCAGAGAGACACGTAGCGATCGCCCGTGGGACGGGAACTGAAGCCTTCTCCGGTTCCCCGTGCCATGGACAGGACGATCGCCCCGCCGGGAACCAAACTGCGATCGAGATCGCTCAATACCCCAACCATGCGATCGCCGGGAACGTGAATCAGGGACGCATTGGCAAAAATGCCGTCAAAGGTGTCCGGCGGCAAATCCAAGCTGAGAAAAGTTTGCTGCCAAACTTCACAACCGGACACTTGGCGAGCGTATTCCACAAACGCCGGAGTGGCATCCAACCCCACCACCTCGTGTCCCTCCTGGGAAAACGCCACCAAATCCCGTCCCGGACCGCAGCCGAGATCGAGAATTTTCCCCGGATTTCTAGGCATCGCCGCCACCAACGCCGATCGATTTTGGGATACGTCGTGGTCCCACGTCCCCACCCGAAACGAATCGGCGGTGAGTTGATATTCAGCAACGGTAATGCGTTCTCGTTCTTCCATAATTTGGGGTTGGGTGTTTGGGGTTTGGGGTTTGGGGTTGGTTATTGGTTAATTCCCATTACCGATTACCCATTCCCACTGATTACTGATTACTTATTACTCATCCGCCGTCGGCGAACCAGCCATTTCTGAATCTCCATCGCCCAAAATACTACCGTACTCAGGGCTAAGCTGACGGCGAGATCGATACCAGATAACGCGGTGGTTTTAAAGAGGGTTTGGAAGAAGGGTACGTAAATGACAGCGAGTTGCAAGCTAAAGGTCAGCAGTACCGCACCGAGTAGGGGTTTATTTCCCAAGGGGTTCAAGCTAAACAGCGAGTCGCGATCGCTCCTCATGGTTTGGGCGAGTCCCATGCGGGAGAAGGCGAGGGTAGAGAACACCATCGTCTGCCAGTATACGCCCTCGGGATTTTTCGTAAAATAACCCCAGGCAACGCCCAGCAACACCATTCCCAACAAAAAGCCCACCCAAAGGATATCCCGACCGACCCCCCGACTAAAAACGCTTTCGTTGGGTTTGTACGGCGGGCGGTTCATGACGTTGCGTTCGGCGGGTTCGATCCCCAAGGCAACGGCCAGCAACCCGTCGGCGAGGAGGTTGATCCAGAGAATTTGCAGGGGCAACAAGGGTAACGGCATTCCCAACGCCGGGGCGAGGAGAATCACCCACAATTCGCCGCAGTTTCCGGTTAAGGTGTATTTGATAAATTTGCGGATGTTATCGTAAATGACGCGCCCTTCTTTGATGGCGGCGACGATCGTGGCAAAGTTATCGTCGAGCAACACCATATCGGCAGCTTCTTTGGCAACATCGGTTCCGGTAATCCCCATAGCGATGCCGATATCTGCCTTTTTCAATGCGGGAGCGTCGTTGATGCCGTCTCCGGTCATGGCGACAATGTGACCCTGCTGTTGCAGGGCCCGCACGATGTCGAGTTTGTGTTGGGGGGAGACGCGGGCGTAAACCGATACGGAGTCTACTCGATCGCCCAACTCCTCAGGGGAGAGCCGATCGAGTTCCCGTCCCGATAGTATAGAACCGTTAGTTGTCAGTTGCAGTTGTCGGGCGATGTATTGGGCGGTTAAGGGGTGATCTCCGGTAATCATAATCGATCGAATTCCGGCGGTTTGGCAAGCGAGGGCGGCATCTCGAACTTGGGGGCGGGGCGGATCGATCGTGCCGATGATGCCGACGAAAATGGCGCCCTGTTCGAGCGTCTGGGCTTGGAGGTTTTCCGGTAATTCCGGCAGGGTTCTAAAAGCAACGCCAAGGACGCGCATCCCGTTTTGAGCGAGTTTGTCATGGGCGCGTTCGATCTTCGATCGCGCGATCTCGTTCAGAGGTTCGATGCGTCCGGATAACCACACCTCTGTGGTCATCTCCAGCAAGCTATCCACTGCCCCTTTGATGAAGGCAACGTAGGGTGAGGGGGTTTGGGTTTGCTGCCAAAACGCATCCAGGACATCCGGCAGGGAATCGGGATCTCGGGGAACGGCATGAACCGTAGTCATCCGCTTGCGTTCTCCTTCAAACGGCACTTCTGCTACCCGAGGCAAGCATTTTTCCAAACGAGCTTTCCACAGTCCCAACCGGGCAGCACCCACCACCAGCGCCCCTTCAGTGGGATCGCCGATGGCGTGGAATTGTTGGGGACGATGGCGATCTCGTTCCAGCATCGCATCGTTGCACAGCGCCGCCCCTGCCAGCAGCAGGGCGAAAGAGGGTTGCTTCTCCAAGGGTGGGGAGGGTTCGGTTTGCGGATTGAGGATGGGTTCGTCGTGTTGCAGGCGTTCGGTTAAATCCAGTTCCTCTCCGGCGACGGAAAGGTACACCACCGTCATCCGGTTTTCGGTGAGGGTTCCGGTTTTGTCAGAGCAGATGGTGGTGACGGAACCGAGGGTTTCCACGGCGGGCAGCTTGCGGATTAGGGCGTTTTTCTTGAGCATTCGCACTGCGCCCAAGGCGAGGGAAATCGTGACGACGGCGGGCAAACCTTCGGGGACGGCGGCGACGCCCAAACTGACGGCAGTGAGGAACATCAGTTGCAGGTCTTCTCCCCGCAGCAATCCCAGAACGAAGATGGTGCCCACCAGGAGGAGAATTGCCAAAGCTAACATCCGCCCGAAGCGATCGAGGCGTTGTTGCAGTCGCGTCGGTTCGCTGCTTTCCGTTTGGATGGCAGCGGCAATGCGCCCGAGTTCGGCGTTCATCCCCGTGGCGGTGACCACGGCGACCCCCCGACCGTAGGCGATCGCCGTTCCCATATATGCCATATTCCGGCGATCGGCGAGGGGTAGATCGCCTCGGTCGATCGCGGCGACAAATTTGTCCACAGGTTCCGATTCGCCCGTCAGAGAGGCTTCCGAGACCCGCAAATTGACGCTTTCCAGCAGCCGACAATCGGCGGGGACGCGGTTTCCCGCTTCTAGCAGCACGATATCGCCGGGAACCAGTTCCCGCGCGGAAACTTCTTCCACCGTGCCGTGACGGCGCACCCGCACGTTGGGGACGGCGAGTTTTTTTAGGGCAGCCAGGGAGCGTTCGGCTTGATATTCTTGTTTGAAGCCCAAACAGGCATTGAAAATGACGATAGCGATAATGGCGATCGCCTCTTGGAAATCGCCCAAAAACCCGGAAATTGCCGCCGAGACAATTAAAATTAACACCATCGTGTCGGTGAACTGTTCCCACAACACTAACCAGGGACTTTTGAGGTTTTGTTCGATCAGTTCGTTATAGCCGTATTCACTTTGCCGTTGTCGAATGTCATCCCCGTTCAACCCGCGATCGACATCGGTTCCCAATTTGTGGACGACATCGGCTGCGTCCACGACATACCATTGGCTCATAAACACCCTCCCAGAGGCATTTGAGGATTGTTATTTGCCAAAACTCGCTATCCTCGCCTGCTTCGTCGCTGTTTGCAATATCCGATCGATCGATCTCTCCCTAACCCTCTCCTCCAAGGAGAGGGAACCCTGACGTCCTTCAGTCAGAGATCTCGCGAAAAAATGGGGTCTTTCAGTTCCTCTCCGCATCGGGGAGGGGTCTGGGTCAACGCTCGGTTAGGTTCGATCGGAATCGATGCGATGTATTAAAGCCACCAGCGCCTGGGTTCCCAACAGTCGATCGCTGATGGCTGAAGATAAAAAGCTTGGCTTTTCAACCCTCACAATCTAGATCTACTATACTCCGAGAGCGGGGCGGGGATCGCGCAATCACAGGGATTTTCGCAGTTTCTTCACGCTAGGGGCTATTAGCCCGGAGATTAATCTCCGAGCCAATAGCTTGGCTTCGATGCCATCTTTGACTTCACCGACGACTCCCAGCCATTCCGGCACCAGACGGTTCGCTGCAAAGCACCCAACCCACCTGCGCCAACCTGTATTCCTTCCTACACGACTTTTTCGAGGAAGCTCACCTGGAAGCCGGAGATAACTTTTGGTTTTTCTTTAGCGGACACGGGATGCGCCACGAGGGACGGGATTATTTGATGCCGAGTGATGGCAATCCCAGAAGTATCGAGCGTACGGCGATTTCGGTGGGATACGTGACCGAACGGCTGCGGCGTTGCGGTGCGGATAACGTGGTGCTGTTTCTGGATGCCTGTCGCAACAAGAACGATGCGGGGGATAAGTCATCGGTCATTCGTCATTTGGGGTTGGGTGTTTGGGGTTTGGAGTTGGTCGAAACCACTAACCACTAACCCATAAATCCATTACAGCGGATAAATCAAGCGAAAAGATCCTTCTGCTCCCGGAGGGACGTATTCTAGCTTTTCGAGGGATAGATCGTCAGACATTTCCGAAATGCGATCGGCAACGGATGGCGTCACCAAAATTTCCCAAGAATCTGCCGTATCTTCTCCCAATTTACTGGCAGCATTCACTTCCGCACCAAAAACATCGAAATCGCCCAAATTTAAAATTCTGCCGTACCCGATACCGACACATAATAAAATTTGTTCGTTCTCCGGTTTATCTTGATTGTAAACTTTGGCAGTTCGTTGCATCTCGATCGCGCAAGCTACGGCTTTAGTGGGTTGGCGAAAAATTACCAACATACTATCTCCCTCGATCTTGACTAAAATGCCATCGTGATTGTCGATACAGGGGATAAAAATTCGCTGCGATTCGTAAATAATTTGCAGAAAATGGATGATGCCAAATTTTTTGACCGATCGGGAGAAACCTGACAAATCGGTAAACATCACCGCCCAAGTTTCCCCAAACAAATCCCAAATTCGAGCGTCGATCGCTGCTTTGTCCGCTCCCGGCTGCAACCGTTCTCGCATGAGCTTTTCCAGGCGATCGAGATCAGCACTCGGGTAGATGTTCTTGATATTGTATTCCATGACAGGAGTTCAGAAGTAAGTGCTTCAACAGGAGTTCAGGAGTTCAGAATCAAGAGCAGGGGAGAGAAAAGGGTGAGGGGATGAGGAAGTGAGGAAGTTAACGAACAACTAATAACTATAACTAATAGACATCTCCCCGACACGGAGAGAGGCTTCCTCACCCCCATTCCCTCGTAGGGAAGGGGGGAAGGGGGGTTAGGTATAAATCTTTTTCGGAGATGTCTAATAACCAAACTCAAACCCCAAACCCCAAGTTAAATCGAATTCGCCCAATCTTTGGCCCAGGCTAAATTTTCCCGAACGCGCTGCATCGTTGCCGCTTCCGAATAGAGACGCAAGACGGGTTCCGTCCCACTGAAGCGAATTAAGATCCAACTCTCGTCGGCTAAGCGGAATTTGTAGCCATCGATCGTCAAGCAATCGGTCACGGATTGTCCGGCAATTTCTGTCGGCGGTGCGGTATCTAATTGTTCGACCAAGCGCGATCGTACGTCCATACTTGCCAGGGGTAAATCGATGCGATCGTACTCAGAAGTAAAGTTCGCTTTTTCCTGTAAATTTCGGTACAACTCTCCCAAATCTTGACCCGACTGTACCACTGCTTCCATCACGTACAACGCCGACAGCAGGGCATCGCGTTCGGGAATGTGGGTGCTGTAGCCAATTCCGCCGGATTCTTCGCCACCCAGTAGGGAATTTTCCGCCAACATTCGATCGGCAATATATTTATAACCGATCGCCGTTTCGTACAGCGGTAAATCGTACAATTTGGCAATTCGGGGAATCAAATCCGAGCCGCTAATCGTTTTGATAATTTCTCCCTTAAATCCCCGGCGTTGCGTCAAGTGTTCCAGCAAAATCGGAATCAAAACTTGGGAACTGAGGAAATTTCCCTGTCCGTCTGCCGCCGCAATCCGATCGCCATCGCCGTCGAATGCCAACCCCACCGCCAATCCACCGCCGCTTTCTCCGTGAGTTTTCAGGCGGTTGCACAGCCCTTGGAGGTAGCGCGGCAAGGGTTCCGGCGCCCCCCCCTCGAACAGGGGATCGCGATCGCTGTTGAGTTCGGTAATGGGCATCTGGAGAATTTTCTCCAAACCTCCCGCCGCCGCACCGTGCATCACATCGGCAAAGACGGTGAGTTTCCCAGATGCGATCGCTTCCCGAATACCGTCGATATCCACCTTCGATCGCAAATCCGCACAAAACTCCGTCCACGGATCGAAAGTTTCCAAAGTTCCAGTTTTCTCGACAGTTGGCGTTTCCTCGTTTGCCAGTTCCGTCTCGATTTGCTGCGTCACTTCCGGCGACACCGAACCGCCAAACCCGCCTTTAACTTTCAATCCCAAATACACGCCGGGATTGTGACTTGCCGTCATCACAATTGCCCCCAATGCCTGGCGGTGGTGTGCTGCCCAACTAAACGCCGGAGTGGAAGCGTAACCGTCGGCAAGCAATACATCAAATCCAGCTTTTTGTAAGGTGTCGGCGGCAGTACGGGCGAAATGTTCTGCCATAAAACGGCGATCGTACCCGACGATAACTAAATTAGAATGCTCCGCAGTATCGCCGTAAACTCGAGCCAGAACTCGGGCAGCGGCAACTGCCACTCGGGCAACGCGATCAAAGGTAAAATCAGCAGCAATGACCCCACGCCAGCCATCGGTGCCAAACTTAATCGGGTTGGGGGTGGTGGGAAAGACGGAAGGTTGAGTCACGATCGATTCTGCCTATTTTGTAATGATTACCGTAATAGTCTCCAGTTTATCGAAGAAAGGCAGAGGGCAGAAAGCAGAAGAGATTGATGAATCTCTACCCCATGGCATCATCAATGCGGATTTTTAGGGAAAATGTCAAAATTTATGATAAAACTGTGTAGCGTTACGGTTGGCTCCCGAGCGATCGCTCCTCCTCAAATTCCTCGATTCGGAAACTTTGTTTTCCCCATTTCAGTCCGTTGTCCTATTTCTGATTTTCTCCACCCAGCTCGTTAAGAGGTTCGATCTATGTCCGTCGTTTTAGATAATGGCAATAATTTATTTGTGGGTACGATCACGGATGACACGGTTAGTGGCTTAGCCGGAAGCGATAGCTTGGTTGGATTCCAGGGCAATGACTCCCTCTATGGCAATCTCGACGACGATTTAATCTTTGGCGGACAGGGAATTGATATCCTTTTTGGCGGGCAAGGAAATGACTCGGTTTTCGGCGGTGTCGATCCGGATAATATTGCCGGAGAAGTCGGAGACGATATCGTCAATGGCAATAAAGGTAATGATTTTATCTTTGGCGGAACGGGTTTAGATAGCCTATTTGGCGGTCAAGGCGACGATATCATTCAAGGGGAAGATGATAGCGATCTCATTTTTGGAGATCTCGGCAACGATTCGATTTTTGGCGGTCTCGGAGACGATAGTTTATTTGGCAATAATGGTATCGATATCGTTTATGGTGGCAAGGGCAACGATGTCGTATTTGGCGGTGCCGATGCCGATGCCGTTTTTGGGGACGATGGTAACGATTCGGTTTTGGGAGATACGGGAAACGACCTCATCGGTGGCGGACCGGGATCGGATAGTTTAGAAGGCGGCGACGGCGACGATTTTATTTCCGGCGGACAGGGAAACGATCGCCTGGTTGGCAATACCGGACAAGATACCCTCACCGGAGGTGCTGGCGGCGATGTCTTCGTCATGATTGACGATATGGGCAGTGCCGATCTGTTTACCGATTTTAAAGCCAATGAAGACTTTATCCAACTCGGCGGCAGTTTGCTATTCTCCGATTTGCGCATCGAACAAGGCAACGGTTTCAACATCAACGATTCCGTCATCAGCAACAAAAATTCCGGTCAGTTAATCGCTGTCCTTTTAGGCGTTCCTGCCGAAACCCTGACCGAACAAACCTTCAACCCGCCGACGGATATTGGAGGCGGAAACGGCGGTGGAGACGGCGGTGGCGGCGGCGACGTCGGACTGACGGCTAACCCCAAAATCCAAGGGGCAGAATTGTTAGTTGCCAACCAAACGGGCGTTGTGGGTACGGTGGTTGCCAGCGGAGCCGAAACTTATACCATTACTACAGTCGAAAATAATTCGGGAACCGCCGTTGCCGATGCCGTCACCATCGATGCGACAACCGGGGAACTGACGCTGACGGAAGCGGGGGTCACTGCCTTAGCGGCTGAAGGAACGAATTTCTTGGCAGTCACCATCGAGACGCAAGCGGGAGATGCGGGAACGATTCGCATTTACGACAGCATCGCGGCTGCCATTGCTGATGAGGAAATCGGCAATGATACCGATACCAGCGTTGGCGAGGCGCAAGATACCATCCTCGTAGCTGCTGGAACCTACGACGAAGAACTCAACATTCAAAAGTCGGTGAAATTGCTCGGACCCAATGCGGGAACGGCGGGAGATGGAGACCGGGAGGCGGAAGCCAACCTGACGGGAGCCATTACCCTGGTTTCTCCGGAAATTACGCTTGACGGCTTCCAGTTAACGGGTCCGCAAATTAACGCCACTGGTACGGGAGATTTACTCGTGGTCAGCAACAACCGCTTTGAAGCCAATGCCGGAGGCGGCATCGACGTGCAACTCACCGAAACCCGCACCAATATCACGATCGAAAATAATGTCTTCGAGGCAATGGTGGGAACGGCAATTCGCGCCCAACTTTGGGGAGAAAACTCGACGATTAACAATAATACGATCGAGATTACCCAAGCCGGAGCCGATATCGACGGCATCGAGGTAGACTCCCTGACGGGTATGGGCATCGCCATTGCCGACAATACCATTACCACCCCAGCCGCTGGTGGTTCCGGTATCGAAATCGGCAACTCGCAACCGGGCTCTGCCACCGATACCGATATCACCGTTTCTGGCAATACCGTGACCGGTGCCGACGGTGCGGGAACCGCCAACACCGACGGCGGCATCACCCTCCGCGACGGCAACTTTACCAGCCTCAGCATCACCGATAACACCGTTGGCGGATACAGTGCCGCCGCCACGACGGGATCGCTACTGGTGGCGACGGGAACGGCAATTCCCTCCGCCGATGCCGTCTCGATTACCGGAAATATTTTAGCGGCTGCCTCTCCGGGATTCTCCATCTACGTGGCATCGACTGCCGTTCCCACGCTAAACATCCCTGGCAATTTCTCTGCCGAAGGGACGGCACTGACTGCGGCTAATGTTGGCGATGCGGGCAGTACCGAATTTAACTTGAATTAAATCCTTAAAGATTGGCGACAAATCTAGGGCGCAAACTTTGCTCTCGGGCGCAAGGCTTGCGCCCCTACGAAGGGTTCGACCGATCGCTCATGAAATTGAGCTCCAACTCAAATGCAGCGTCGCTCTATCAATTTGTGACGAACTGAATTTAAAGAGTTTTAAAACTGACTGGGCGATCATTCTCAATTTTCCAATATTTAAATATTTACGTATATACTGACAGTATTCTATATCGACTTTAGATTTTCTAAAATCGGGTAATTTCTCGCGATCTAAACAGCCGTTGGGCGTGAAGATCGTACCTGTGATTCAATCATTCTTAAACTTTACCGATCTAGATATTATGAACGTATCGCAGCGATGGATTTCAGTTGCGAGCGCGATCGCCGTGGGATTTGCCATGTCCCAACCGGTGAACGGCTCAATTTAGTTTTTCTCTGGAGCGGGATTCCGGTGAGGTTCTGGGAATGGGTTTGAAGCATTTTTATCGGAAACCGAAAAGATTGCCATCAAATTGTGCGAAATAGTCGATCGAGATTCTCCTGTGTCAATCTGCCGTTGGGGAATCCGAATTTCAAATTCCGTACCTCGTCCCAGGTCTGACGTACATTCTAATGTCCCGCCGTGACGATCGACGATAATTTGATAGCAAATGGACAGTCCCATACCCGTCCCTTTGCCGATCGGTTTTGTCGTAAACAAGGGATCGAAAATACGCGATCGAACGTCTTCGGGTATCCCCACACCGTTATCGGCAATCTGAATTGAGACCCAGTTATTTTCTAAAAGTTGGGTACTAATCCGGATTTTTCCTGGGTAGGGTTTATCGAGTTTTCGATCGGTCTGGGACGTCCCCTTGTCGATCGTCTCTCCTCCCGTTTCATGCTGCAAATAGCGAGACTCGATCGCATCGATGGCATTACTCAGGAGATTCATAAACACCTGATTGAGTTGTCCGGCATAACACTCGATCGGCGGTAAATTTTCCAAGTGAACAATAATATCAATTTCCGGTCTATTACCGGTTGCTTTCAACCGATGTTGTAAAACCAGTAAGGTACTATCGATACCTTCCTTCAGATCGACCTTTTTCAAGGCTGCTTCATCCATCCGAGAAAAGTTGCGGAGCGAGAGAACGATATTTTTAATGCGATCGGCTCCCACTTGCATCGACTCGATGGTTTTCGGTAAATCTTCCCTCAAAAACTCCAGATCGATCGCTTCGATTTCCGATCGAACATTGGGTACCGGATCGGGATAACTTTCCCGATACCGTTCGAGCAAGCCAAGTAAATCTTGGGTATAGTTGCGAATGTGTACTAAATTGCCGTAAATAAAGCTAACTGGGTTATTGATTTCGTGAGCGACTCCGGCAACTAGCTGTCCCAAACTGGACATCTTTTCGCTTTGCAAAAGCTGAATTTGCATGCGTTTAAGTTGTCGGAGCGTCTGTTCTAAATCTTTCGTTTTTTGCGCTAATTGTGCTTCGGTTTGTTTGCGCTCTGTAATATCTTCGTAAGTTCCGAGAATGCCGATCACATTTCCCTCCTCATCCCGTAGGGGAACTTTACTGGTATCCAACCAAATTTGCCGACCGTTAGCTTGACGCTGAGTTTCGATGATGTGCAACTGAGGTTGGTTGGCATCCATTACCTGTCGATCGCATTCTCGATAAAAATCCGATTCTTCCTGCTTCCAAGGTAAATCGTAATCCGTTTTTCCTATAATGTCCTGCGGCGAATTCAGTCCGGCATCGCGAGCCAAGTTCCGATTGCATCCCAAAAAAACCGAATTCCGATCTTTCCAAAAAATAGATTGTGGCAAGCTATCAAGAATTTGCTGCAAGATCTGTTGGGACTGGCTCAGGCACGTTTCAACCCGGTGGCAACGATCGAGCGTTTGGATCGTCCCGACGATAAACATTTGTCCGGTTTCATTTTCAATTCGGGTTCGTTGGGTAGAGATAGCGTGGATCTTGCCATCTGCATCGGTTATCGATTCCTCATTTAAATTGGCAACTCCCGTTAAAAATACCCGTTCTTCTTGCGATCTCCATCTCTCAGTTTCAGTTTGGGAAAACATCTCTGTATCGGATTTGCCGAGAAATTCCGATCGACGGCGACCGAGTAACTTGCAAAAGGCATCGTTACAGAAGACCCAGCAATGCTCCCGATCTTTAACAAAGATCGGAGCGGTAATCCCATTAAGGATGTGGGTTAAAAAGGCTGCGGAGAACTCTGCATTTCGATCGCTGCTTGAATCTAAACGAGTTTGTCTTGGCGAGGCTTTGGATGTAGAAGATCTAGAAGTCGAACGAGCGATCGGTGAGTCAAAATCTTGAAAATTAGGCATTAATTTTAATAATGATAAATGTTCAAATAGATAGGAAGCAAGCTTTAATAAGCTTAGATTGATCGCCAATCTATTGGATTCGCTTTCCTGCTGTAGGAGTGGAGCGCAGGGGAGGAAATCCCGTTCATATAGATTTGAGACCGGCGATCAAAACCTACCAACTCAAAAATTTGGAGATCGCGAGCGCAATCCCCCTGAAATCAATCGTCATTGTCATGACTCTAATTCTGTTCTAACCCAAACACTCAGATTCTGTCAGTGTACCCATCTAAACTTTTACGTCGCTTTTACATCGATCGAAAAACTCACCCGCTCCCTGAGAATCAGAGCCTGAAAGCGGTGTATCTCCCGGACGAGTTTCACGGGAGTTTCGACTCGCGAAAAATAACGACGTTCCGATCTAAACTCGCGATCGGGACTCATCTTGAGATCGAATCGAGCGGTTTTGCCATCGCAAAATGGTAATTTTAGATGCGATCGCCGTCACCTAAACAGGCGATCGTACGTCTTCGATCGAGATTGGATAAAATAGGAATAGCCTCTCGTCAGAGTCCCCAAGCATTATGGCAGTCAAAAAACAGTTTGGCAGTTTTGAAGAAATGCTCGCTGCCTCAGAAGTTCCGATTCTCGTCGATTTTTACGCGCCGTGGTGCGGTCCGTGCCAAATGATGGCATCGATTTTAGAACAAGCCAACCCACACCTCAAACCCCAAGTTCGGGTGGTCAAAATCAATACTGACAACTACCCCAACCTGGCTACGCAATATCGCATTACCGCACTGCCAACCCTGGTTCTCTTCAAACAGGGTCGAGAAGTCGATCGCATTGAAGGGGTAATGCAAGCCGACGCACTCATTCGCCACGTACAAAGTTTGCTCTAACCCGATCTCAACGCTCTAGATAGCCGATAGCAAACCCCGATCGCCATCAAGTTCTACCTCAATCCCGACGGGTAACGCCGCATTTTCCCCCTCGTGACCGAAGGGTAAGTCGGAGACGATGGGAATGCCCAAATCCCCCAGACGATCGCGCAACACTTCCGCCGCTGTAAAACTGGGAATGCGGGGATCGGCATCGCAACAGCTAAATCGACCCAGTGCGATCCCCGCAACCCCTACAAACGCACCCGCCATCCGCCATTGGGTCAGCATTCGATCGAGGCGGTACGGCGCTTCTCCCAGATCCTCCAACGCCAAAATCGTACCGCGCAGATCCGGCTGGACGGCAGTACCCAGCAACCCCGACGCCACGGTTAAATTCCCCGGCAGCAGGCGACCTCGAACGGTTCCACCTCCCCATCCCGTCCCCAACAATGGGGGCAAAGGGCGACCTTCCATTGCGTCAAATAGCCGCCGCAGCGATCGTTCCGGTTCCGCTGCCAGCGAAGTTAACACCGCACCGTGAACGCTGACGATCCCTTCTCGGTAGAGACTCCACAGGATCGCCGTGATATCCGAAAAGCCAACGATCCACTTGGGATCGCCCCCTTGCCAGTGCCATTCTTCCAAGAGCCGACTGCACCCGTACCCCCCCCTGGCGCAGAGAATGCCCCGCACTTGGGGATCGAGCCAAGCATCCCGCAATTGTTGGCGTCTTTGGGTATCCGTCCCGGCGAGGTAACCCCATTGTGCTTCGCAGTCCGGGGCGATTTCTACGCGATACCCGCGCTGTTTCCAGATGGCGATGCCTTGGCGATAGGCGTCGAGTTCGGAGCGTCCGCTGGGGGTTGTCGATCGCAGGCAACCGCTCGGCGCGATAACCCGCAACAAGTCGCCGGGTTTTAAAGGGGGGGGAGTTTGCATCGTTGAAATTTGGATGATATCAGGAGGGGATTTCCGATCCGGGGGCGATCGCCGATTTTAAAAATTCCCTTTTAAAATAGGAGTGAAATCCGCCAATTTTAGCGCGATCGGGACTGACGATCTCCGATCTCCCCATGATTTGAGTTTTAACCCGCTAAGTTTGGGAGCAATCGATACTATGTTCTTCCATCCCTCCTATTTAATTCTCATTCCCGGAACGTTGTTGATGTTCTGGGCGCAAAGCCGCGTGACGGGAACCTATCGCCGCTACGCTCAAATTCCCTCCAAAATGGGGATGACTGGCGCTCAGGTCGCGCGTACCATTTTGTCTCAAATGGGCATCGCGGATGTCAAAGTAGAGCAAGTGGCGGGCGAACTCACCGACCACTACGATCCGGGCGCCAAAACCGTTCGCCTTTCCCAAGGAATATACGGCTCGAGTTCGCTGGCGGCGGCTGCCGTTGCCGCTCACGAATGCGGTCACGTCTTGCAAGATAAAAAAGGCTATACCTTTATGAACGTACGGGCGGCATTGGTTCCGGCAGCCAATCTCGGCTCCCAAATCGGTCCGCTGCTGGTGATTGTTGGCATCTTTTTAAGTGCCATGGGAACGATTTCCAGTCTGTTTATTAACTTGGGAATTCTGTTATTTATCGGGGCGATCGCCTTTCATGTCGTCACGCTTCCCGTGGAATTTGATGCCTCCAATCGGGCGTTAAAGCTCATCGACGAATTGGGAATTTTACAAGGAGAAGAACATCGCGGTGCGAAAGCCGTGTTGCAAGCGGCAGCCTGGACTTACGTGGCTTCGGCATTGTATGCGGTGTTGCAACTCGTCCAGTTGTTGCTAATTTCCCGCAATCGGTAATGGAGCGATACTCCCAAAGGGAGTCGCGCTTCGCCATCGCCATCGCCAAGAATGCCCATGGGGAACGTCTGATTTAAACGAAGAAAATTCGAGCGATCGTCGAAGTTCCCCAAATTCGCGATAAAGCAGTTAGCTTATCGATCAGGAGTTCCCATTTCATCAATCGAGATCTGAATGCGATACTGAATGAAGAACGCTGCGATCGATCTCTAACTGCTCGACAATCGATTCCCAAAATGGACAGTGGGAACGATTACAGTCCCGGACGATTTAACTCGTCGGGAGAGAGCCAACCTCGCAGGAAGTAATACATCGTCGCCAGATATTCATCGGTAATCTGAGAACTGGTCGCCAGTCCTCGGAGACTGGGAATGAAATCATTCAGACTTATTTGACTGAGGAGGTTCGTGTCGGGAAAGCGATAGCCAACGAAATTGGTGGGTCGGGGTACGACATCGATGCCTACATTTTTAAAGGTTTGCGTGGCTCGATAAATTTGAGTGGAAGAGGAAACTAATACGACTCGATTCCCCAAACCCGTTTCGTCTAACGTTTTCTTAACGTTAATCGCACTGGTTCGCAGATTTAATCCCTCCGGCTCGATGATGATATCAGCAGGCGAAACGCCTTGACCTTCTAACAAACTGCGAATGTCTTCAGCTTCGATTTGCTCTCCCGCCGCAGTGGGCAAACCCGTTCTGCGTCCGGCACTGACGATGACCGGAGGACCTCCGAGATTTCGGTATACTTCAGCCGTGTAGGGAATCAAATTACCCGCATCGGTAAGCTGGATTTGAGAGCGACCCCCAATTTGGGGTTCGGTGGTGCCTTGTCCCAACAGGACGATCGCGTTCGCTCCCGCAGCCGGTCGATCGACCAAAACTTGGACGTCGCGTTCGAGAAAGTTCTGGTAAATCAATCGCGGGACAATGGGCAAACTGCTAATCAATAAAATCCAAAAGGCAAGGGTAATCTGCGTTACAGAATTATCGTTGAACTTGCCCTTTCGACCGAGAACGGGAATCGACAGCAAAATCAAAGCCAATCCGAGGGGTCTGAGGGGAAAGGAAATAATTTGCCACGCCGCATAGGCAATGCGATCGGTGGGATCGAATAAAAATAAGAAGAGAAGGATGACCAGCCCGAAAATGCCTAAGTAGGTATACCAGTTACCAGGAACGATTTTTTTAAAGAAATGCCAGAATGCCCACAAAATGAGCAGCCAGAGGATCAATCGAGTGATGAGTAGAAACATAGTTGTACTCTAGATCGTGAAGCTATTGTTGGATCGAGATTGGGGCGAGCCACAGGCTCGGAAACTCCGTCAGAGAAAACAGAATTAGGGGACGCCGGGACGGTTGAATGAGATTCCACCCGCCCGAGACCGGAAATATCCCCGGTTAGTTTAGCAATGAGATCGGCACATTTTTTGCTATCTTTGTCAAGATTTCCTGTTTCGCTAGACGAGTCAAGAAAGGGTTCTGCGATCGTGTGAAAGTTTTACCCTCTAAAGACTTTACACCGGATGCCCGACAGTTCGATCGCTGGGTTTGATTCTGTATTCTGTGAAGATTATACGCACCTGCGGGACTCGTGTTAAGTCGCAATCTCGATCCGGACTCCGGTTCGCGAAATCTTCCCTGGCGACGCTCGATGGCGATCGAAGCCCCTAAAGGCAATGCCTCCGTACTAACCCTTCTTCAGAAAGGGTAGGCACGGAGGCATTACCTCAGATGGTGACGATCGCTCTTGTCTTGAGAGGGACGAATTGCTTAGGCAACTAAGTCCGCTTCGGGAACTTGGACGATCGACTCTTGGACTTTCGTCGTATCCTCGACGTTGAGGACGTAGCCGAAGAAGGCTCCGTTTTCTAGCTTGATGCCCACATCGTTAACCCCGTCGCCGTTGAAGTCGCCCACTTCAAAACTGGCAACTAACTCGGCATCGAGGGCAATGCGATCGACCCCGATCTCGAAGTCGGCGATCATTGCCGAACTGAGCGACACTTGTAAGGTGACATCGAATTCGGCTCGCAAGACGAAGGTATCCGCACCGCCGCCACCCGTGAGTTCGTCGAAACCGAGGTCGCCGTAGATGGCATCGTTGCCCTCGCCGCCCATGACCCGATCGTTCCCTTTACCGCCGCGAACTACGTCGTCGCCGTCGCCACCCATGACGTTATCGTCGCCCTGGTTGCCGTTAACGATGTCAATTCCGGAGCCGCCTTCAACGCGATCGTTGCCGTCGTGGGCACAGAGGACATCGTTACCTTCGTCCCCTTCGACCACATCATCTCCGCCACCCGCCGAGATGATATCGTTGTCTTCCGTACCATCGATCGTCTCGTTGCTGTCGGAACCGTTCACCGCATCCGTGCCCAGGGCATCGAGGTCGGCAGCCACCGTACCGTCGGGCAATTGAAACGCTTGACCGTTAACAAAAGCTAGGGTGGCAGAAGTGGAAATGCTCCAAACGACGCTGAGTTGGGCTTCGCTTTGCAAGATGACCGATCCGGCAACCGCTCCGTTGCTATTCTCGTCGCCACCCAGTAACACGCCGCCCGCTTCGGTAATGGCTTGGACGTCTTCGTCGGGTAACGGCTCGAAAGCTTCGATCGCCTCTGCGGGAATTTCTACGATTTTGCCGTACAAAGAGGCGATCGCGAAACTCTCTTCCGGGGAGTCGAACCCGCCTCGGGTAGTTTCGCCGCCATCGGTGGAAAATCCAGACAGTTCGATGGTGTAGGTTTTGCCATCGAAGGCGAAGGTTTGCGCGGACAAACCCCCGGTGGAAAACTGAAGGCGATCGCCATCTTCGACCGCATCGCCCGTGGTATTTGGCGTATTCAGAATATTGAAGAAGAAATCGAAGGATTCGGGATCGTTATCCGTTCCGTCGATATCCAAACTCAAACTGAAGCCAAAATCGCCGTTGAAGTTACGATTGGTCGTCCCATTTTGATAGAACAGTTGACCGAGTTTGAAGGTTTCGCCGATTTTCGCGCCGAAATCGCTGCCGTCAAACTGCACCACGTTGGTGAAACTGTCTTCAGCAGCTACTCCCCACTCGAAGCGGTTGTCCGTGCCGCCATTCTCGCCGGACAGCTTCACCACCGCATCGGCATTTTCCTCAACCGGGCCGGTGAACTTCCCGAAGGATTTACCGATAAACAGATGGTCGGACATCATGTCGCCGTCCGTGGAATCCGAGGAGGAATCGTCCGTGCTGCCGTTGCTGGCTCCGGAAGAATCGTCTCCGGTGGAATCGACGGGATCGATCGCCGAATCGCCGTCTGCGTCGGGCATTTCCATCCCGCCGGGTGCCATGCCTTCCAGTTTGCCGTTCTGAGTCCGGACGCCAAATTTTTGCCCCGCAAAGTCTGCCAAGGTGAGCGAAGCCGAACTGTGGGAAATGACGAAGGTCGTCGTCACGATCTCGTCTTGGGCGGGACCCGACGTGCCGATTTCGATTCCGGCATCGAACGATCGCGGGGCGATGCTGGGATTCCCGCTCACTTGGTTGACGCTACCTGCCGGTCCGAATTTAAAATCGGTAACATCCGCACCCGTGACGACTAAACCGTCGAGTAAGGAATCGTCGGTGAGGTTGAAGAATAAGCCTCGCAGGTCGATGATGGGATTGGTGGCTTCCACCGTTACCCGAATGCCTTCGGCGGTTTCGGCTAAGGTGATTTGGGCTTCAGCCGCACCCCCGACGAAGTTAGTGACTTTAAATGTTGAGGTATTGCCGCTGGTCGGTGCTGGGGTACTGGGCATTTCGGCTTCGGGAGTGGAAGTCGAATCGTCGGGAACTGCGGGTGTTCCTTCATCTTCTGGACTCTCGGAGGTCGGAGACTCGCTCTCGTTATCGTCCACCGCCGGAGTGTCCGGAGTTTCTGAAGTGGGAGATTCGACCGTATTTTCTTCCGTTTCCGGAGTTTCGGTTGTCGGGTTCTCCACCGTCGTATTGTCTTCCATATCTTCCTCTCTTGGTTTGGCGATCGCCGATTGAGAACGCACCGTCGATCTGGACTAGCTCTTGGGGTTTAGGAGTGTGGCGAGATCGGAGTTTCAGCCGTCGAGCATCGATCGAGATAGAAGTTTTCGACCGATCGAATGACTTAAAACCTCTAGAACTCAACTTTCAAAAAATTATTATTTCGATCGAATATTTGACGGCAACTCTTAGCCGCTTCACCTCCTATTTCCCAGTATAGTTTTGGAATTTAAATTTGAGTTCGGTAATTTCTTTGAACTTCGATCGCGCTCGAATTTAAAGCTCTATCTAAGAAATCGGTAATTTTACCGAGCTAGATTTTGGCGATCGGGACGACTATTCGATCGACGCTCGAATTCGGTTTAATTTTGATAAAAAATCAGGCGTTCTTTTTGAAAAAACTGTAAACTCGATCTGGCTCGCGCTCGCTCGCTCGGTAACCGACCATCAAAAAGCCCGATTTCTTCAAGAAACCGGGCTAAGCTTAGAGGTAAGAGCGATCGCTCTCGAGGGTCGTTCTAGCGACTGCTGGCACTGCAAAAATGTCGATCGACCAAATTGGGCGCATCCTGGGGGCGAATTCGACGGTGACGGGTTTTGTCGGGCAACACGACGACGGCAGGACCGGCTTTGCACTCTTTGAGGCATCCGGTTTTCTGCACTCGAACGCGATCGCCCAAACCTCGATCGTTCACGGTTTGCGCTAAGGCATCGTAGACTTGCTTGCCGCCACGCTTGCAGCAGTCAGACTTTTGACAGACGAGAATTTTGCCTTGGGGAAGGGCATCCGGCATCGTTCGGCAACGGACAACCTCAGCATTGGCAGTCGTTTCTCGAGGAATCAGTTGCTCGACTTTTAACTTGCGCTTGCCTTTTTTGAAATCGAGGGTTTGCGTGCCAACAACCTTGACCCAATCTTTCATCCGCAGCGGCGGCAACTCCCGACGCAGGGTTTTGGCGAGTTTGAGGGTAAACTCCCCGCGATCGGTGGCGAGGCGAACTTGTTTGGGAGTGCGATCGTCTTTGAAAATCCAATCGATAATCTGTCCTTCTAGGACGAACTCGGAAACTTGTTTGTAGTTGGCGTAAGTCATGAAATTTCTGGGGAGATGGAACTCAAATGCGAACGATGGCACGCCGAAAGCGCAATGCTTCGGTAAAGGCTTGCCTAAGAATTAGTTAAGAAGATTTTTAATTAATCGCGATTTAAACTCGCCGTTCCGTCGGGAAGTCGGCAGTGGATTGCCGATCGATCGACGAACCTAATAAGCTTTAAACCCTTATAAAATAGGTATTCTGATAACTTTAGCGAGGCTAGACTCGCGAGACCTCCCTCGATCGACGTATTTCTGCGATCGAACTTTGCTGGATATCTGTTGATAATTATACGCAATAAATGAGGAATTGCGATCAATCGCTCAAAAATTTTTGCTGATGGGGTTCCCCGTAGCAATCGTTACTGGGATCTTTCGGGCGTCCCCCTTAAACTAGAGATGTGAAGATTTGTCAAGAACACCCGATCGTGCGAGGCTAAACCCCATGACCATTCCGTCTGCTCCATCTCCTCATCGCGTTGTCATCGTTGGCGGCGGCTTTGGCGGACTCTACGCCGCCCAAAATCTCGGTCGCGCCCCCGTCCGGGTCACTTTAGTAGACAAGCGCAACTTCCACCTATTCCAACCCTTGCTGTACCAAGTGGCGACGGGTAGCCTTTCCCCAGCTGATATTTCCACGCCGTTGCGGTTGGTTCTCCGCAAGAATACCAATACGCAAGTGCTGATGGACGAGGCGATCGATCTCGATCCCATGAAGCAAACCCTCACCCTGCGCGAAGGGCGACAACTGGAGTACGACAGCTTAATTATCGCCACTGGAGTCAGCCATCACTACTTCGGCAACGACCAATGGCGAACTCGTGCCCCCGGTTTGAAAACGGTAGAAGACGCGATCGAAATTCGCCGCCAAATTTTTTATGCCTTTGAGGAAGCGGAAAAAGTCACCGATCCGGAGGTGCAGCAAGCGTGGCTGACCTTTGTTATCGTCGGCGGCGGTCCGACGGGGGTTGAATTAGCCGGAGCGATCGCCGAATTAGCCCATCACATTATTCCCGACGAGTTTCGCAACATCGACACCACCCGCACCCGCATCCTCTTAATCGAAGGGATGGATCGGGTGTTGCCACCCTATCCGCCGGAACTGTCCGCGAAAGCTGCCGATGCCCTCCAACGGCTGGGGGTAACGGTGAAAACCAGCCAGATGGTGACGGAAATGACCGATGAAGCTGTCACCGTACGCCAAGGCGAAACGGTAGAACGGATTGCCGCGAAAACTATCTTGTGGGCGGCGGGGGTCAAAGCCTCGAAAATGGGAGAAATTATTGCCGAAAAAACGGGAACGCCGCTCGATCGCACCGGACGGGTTATCGTCGAACCGGATCTCAGTTTGCCCAAACATCCCAACATCTTTGTCATTGGCGATTTAGCTCATTACGCGCATACGGGCGATCGACCCCTTCCCGGCGTTGCACCAGTTGCCATGCAGCAAGGAGAATACGTCGCCAAGCTGATCCGCAAAAAACTCCAAGGTCAACTTTTGCCCCCATTTAAGTATGTTGATGGCGGCAGTCTGGCTGTCATCGGTCAAAATGCGGCGGTGGTGGATTTGGGATTCGTCCGTTTTTCGGGATTTCTCGCGTGGCTGATTTGGGTATTCGCTCACATCTATTATTTAATCGAATTTGATAACAAACTCGTGGTCATGGTGCAGTGGGGTTGGAATTACCTGACGCGGGGACGGGGTGCGCGTTTGATTACGGGAGAGGCGATGGATTTATCTGCAAAGTTGGAGAAGATGGAAAAAAATCGGGTTTGAAGGGCGATCGTCGCGTTTAAAGGCAAAACGGCTATACTATTAAATTCGATCGGTTAACGTCTCGATCGACCCGTTCCCACGCGGGATCGTCGGGACGCGATCTGTGCTGCCCTCCTGTTCGAGACGATGAACGTAGAAACGGAAAGCCAACAACTCGAACTTTTTCAAGGTTTTCAACCTAAATCTTCAATTTCTTGTCAATCTAAATTTACGTTTGTCGATCTATTTGCCGGAATCGGGGGATTCCGGATTCCTCTAGAACAGTTAGGTGGAATTTGTTTGGGATATTCGGAGATTGACAAAAAGGCGATCGCCGTTTACAAAAAAAACTTTATTCAAGGTAAAAATCACTCGGAAGTTGAGTTGGGAGATATTTCTCAGTTAGATAAACTTCCGTTCGAGATCGATGTAATTGTCGGTGGCGTGCCTTGCCAGCCTTGGTCGATTGCAGGGAAACTGAAGGGTTTAGACGATCCCAGAGGGCAACTTTGGCTGGATGTCATTCGCATCATTCGATCGAATCAACCGAAAGCCTTTATCCTGGAAAATGTAAAAGGCTTAGCCGAACCGAGAAATCGACAAAGCTTAAACTATATTTTCGGTCATTTACACGAAGCCGGCTATGTCGTTCACGCTCGAGTTTTAAACTCGTATGACTTTGGGTTACCGCAAGATCGCGATCGCATTTTTATTGTCGGCATTCGGAAAGATTTAGAAAACAGTTGGGGTTTTGCTTTTCCACAACCTTTGAACGAAAAAACAAAACTCTATCGCGTCATCCCGGGAATTCAAGCGGGCGATCGCGTTAAAACCAAGTTTCCGGTAGAAATTTTATTTGACGGAAAAGTTCCAGCATCGAGAGGTCGCTTTCAAAAAATAGACGAACTCAATGACTTTTTTCTGTTCTCGGATATCCGAGATGGACATACCACGATTCATTCTTGGGACTTAATCAACTGTAGCGATCGAGAACGACAAATTTGCCAAACGATTCTTAAAAATAGACGTAAGAAAATATATGGTGATAAAGATGGAAATCCCTTAAGTTTTGAGATATTAGAAAAACTAATACTCGATCTAAAGTCCGCAGAACTCGAAGCCTTAGTCGCTAAGAAGATATTACGATCGATCGAAGGAAAAGGCTATGAATTCGTCAATTCTAAAATTTCCTCTGGTATTGATGGAATTTCTAAAATTTTCTTGCCTCACGCCGACGCGATCGCCACTTTAACGGCAACTGGAGCCCGAGATTTTGTAGCCACAATTTCAATCCCTTGTCAAGAACCCAAAGCTTATAAGCAAACCTTTATTCGAGAAATCTACAGACCCAAAAATTTCAAGCCACTCTCCGCAAGAGATTATGCAAGGTTACAAGGATTTCCTGAAGACTTTCAACTGGCGGAAAATGAAACAACAGCAAAACACCAATTTGGAAATGCGGTATCGATTCCAGTTGTTTACCACTTGTGTAAAGCTCTTTTACCCATTATTTTTTAAAGGATATGGTTGCTATTAGCTCGAATACTCGTGCGAAAACAAAAGGATATTTAGAAGGTTTTATCAAAGGCTTAATTGATGAATATCAAGGGCGAACAGTTGTAGAACCTAGCAGTGGATCTGAGTATCTAAAACGAACTTCTAAACAAGGAGAGTTAAAACCATTTCAAGCTGCAATTATTCCTCCTGAGTTGATTCGCATCAATCAATTCGAGAGAGGTTTAAGCACGAGATTGGGGAATTCTCTTGAAGAATGTGCTCGCTTGATAGCGTTACAACACCATCAAGATGCACGGAGGGGTTTTGATTTAGTCTCAGAAGTCAGTTTATCTGCATTTGCTGAAGCTGAAAGACAGAAAGAAAGATATGAATCTGCAACTAAGTCTCAAATAGGCAAGCCTTCTTTTGAAGAAATGATAGATTCAGTATTTAAAGCTGTCTCAACCAAAGATCTGGTTACCAAAAAAGTTCGTGCGGATTTATATATTTTAACTCAAAATGGAACGGAATTTTTATTTGAGATTAAATCTCCTAAACCCAATAAAGGACAATGCTTAGAAGTTTTACAGCGTCTATTGAGATTGCATTTGCTTCGCGGATATAGCCGACCTCAACTTCAAGCATACTACGCAATGCCTTACAATCCATATGGCTCTCAAAAAAAAGATTATAAGTGGTCGCATGCCTTAAATTACTTACCCTTTGAAGAAACCGTGATTATCGGTCAGGATTTTTGGAATTTAGTGGGTGGTGAAACGGCTTATGAAGAGTTACTGGAAATTTATCTAGAAGTGGGTCGGGAAAAAAGTAAGTCTATGCTAGATAGATAGTTTAGCCTTTGGATTTTAAACCAGTTTTCACGTCAGATTTTTTCCCCTTCAACCAATAGGTTTTCATCTCCCCTTTTCCTTTCACGTAAATTTCGCCGCGTTCTTCTAATTGATATCGATCTTGAAGCCGATCGCGAGTTGACTGACTCACCTGAATTTGTCCGGCAATTCCCGAAGATTCCATGCGCGATGCTATGTTAACGGCATCTCCCCATAAATCGTAAATAAACTTTTTAATGCCGATTACGCCAGCAATCGCCGATCCGGTATTGATGCCGATGCGAATTTGCAAATCTTCACCCGTTGTTTGGCGAAACTCAGCGATCTCCGCTTGCATTTCCAACGCCATATCGGCGATCGCTTCGGCATGGTTTTCTTGAGGAACGGGTAAACCGCCAGCCACCATATAGGCATCTCCAATGGTTTTGATTTTCTCGACGCCGTGTTTATCGGCAAGGCGATCGAATTTAGAAAAAATTTGATTCAAAATTTTCACTAATTCCAGCGGTTGTAACCGAGAGGCTAAAGGTGTGAACCCAACAATATCGGCAAATAAAATCGTCACGTCTTCAAAGTATTCGGCAATAGAACCTGGATTTTGCTTGAGTTTAGTCGCAATACTTCGCGGTAAAATATTGAGAAGAAGTCCTTCAGATTTAGCTTTTTCTAAACGCAATTTTTTTTCCGTAAGCACGCGATCGCTCACATCGGATTGTACGCCAATAAAATGAGTGAGAATGTTATTTTCATCGTAAATGGGAGAGATCGTTAATTCATTCCAAAATGGCGTTTTATCTTTACGATAGTTGAGTAAAATAACCGTGCAGTGTTTGCCAGAGTCAATTGCTTGGCGGAGGATATCGACTTGAGTTCGATTCGTTTTTTTTCCCTGTAAAAAACGGCAGTTATATCCCAACACTTCGCTGGCTGAATATCCCGTAATTCGTTCAAAGGCGGGATTGACATAAATTAAAGGCATATCCGGTAATTTAGCATCGGCAATGACGATGCCAACACTGCTAGCCGCTAAAGCACGATCGCGCAATTTCACCGCTTCTCGCACCCCAGTTCGATAACTCCCACTTCCTCGCCATGTATTTTCCGTTACATCCTGAACGATGCCATAACTCACGCCATTTTCGTAAACCGAAA
Organism: Oscillatoriales cyanobacterium M59_W2019_021; assembly: GCA_015295945.1. Lineage (GTDB taxonomy): Bacteria > Cyanobacteriota > Cyanobacteriia > Cyanobacteriales > Geitlerinemataceae > DVED01. Next base: position 24,857 of record DVED01000010.1, read on the forward strand.
CGCGCCAAGACAGCCAGCGATAACTGCCATTTTTACTGCGATAGCGGTTCTTATATTCGATAACCGTATCCGAATTAGAATCCGAACATAGCGCTTCCATTTCTTCGGTATAAGCCAAGTCATCGGGATGAACGAACTCAATCCAAGGACGAGATTTTAACTCCTCGATCGTCCAGCCGAGAGTACTCGTCCATCGATCGTTCAATTCTTGAAAATATCCGTCAGTATTCCGAAGGCACAATAAGTCTAAAGATAGTTTGAAAAATGCAGATTGAGACAAGTCTAATTGGGTTGAATGAGGTCGGTCGTCCTCATGCAAAAGTTTCATTTTTTCGTTTTAGATAATGGTTTAAATTTGTAGCACCCCAATTTACAATCGCTGGTTGTGACTGTTGAGAACTGAAGCTCGTACGTTGGATCGGCGAATCGATCGCCCTTTCGTCCTTGCAGTCCATACCTCTATTTTACTCGAACTAGATAGAGCAATCCGCACTAAACGATCAAAATCTATATAAAACGATGTCCGATAGGGCAATTCAGACGGTAAGAAATCGATTTTGGCGTTGCGGTTTTGATCGCACTCGCTTAAACCCTTGAAGAGCGCTATACTATTGTCCCGAGGTCGATCGCGATTGCCCTCCACCCCCCATCCTCGCTTATGTCTACAAGTTCCGCCATTCACCCTTTTAAACGACTCTTTGACTACGGTCATCAATACCAAGGTCGAATTTGGCAAGCCACAGCCACTTCCATTCTCAATAAAATTTTCGACTTAGCCCCTCCGGCTTTAATTGGAGCGGCGGTGGATGTCGTCGTCCAGAAACAAGATTCGATTATCGCTCGGTTGGGCATTCAAGATATTACCGGACAGCTTTGGGTTTTAGCAATCTTGAGCTTCGTTATTTGGGGCTTAGAATCGCTCTTTGAATATGCCTACCAGCGGTTGTGGCGCAACCTCGCACAAACCATTCAACACGATTTGCGACTGGATGCCTACGGTCACTTACAAGATTTAGAACTCGCTTATTTTGAAGACCGCAGTACGGGCAGTTTGATGTCGATTTTAAACGACGATATCAATCAGTTAGAACGGTTTCTCGACGGTGGTGCGAATGAGGTCATTCAGGTTATTACCACTGTCATTATTATCGGGGGAACATTTTTTCTGTTAGCACCCAGTGTGGCTGGGATGGCAATGTTACCGATCCCCTTTATTTTATGGGGATCGATCGCTTTCCAGAAGTTGCTTGCTCCTCGCTATGCCGACGTTCGCGAAAAAGTTAGCTTGCTCAACGGACAATTATCCAACAATCTTTCCGGAATTACGACGATTAAAAGTTTTACGGCAGAAGGCTATGAAATTAAACGAATTGAGGCTGAAAGTAATGCGTATCGTCAAAGCAATCAACGGGCGATCTCCCTGAGTGCGGCTTATACACCTTTAATTAGAATTATTATTTTGCTAGGGTTTACATCAACTTTAGTTTATGGCGGAATTGGGGCGGTTAACGGCACGATTTCGGTGGGGACGTACAGCGTGTTAGTATTCCTTACCCAGCGCCTTTTATGGCCCCTCACGCGCTTGGGACAAACCTTAGATGAATACCAACGTGCTGCCGCTTCTACCCGTCGGGTGATGCGTTTGTTGGATACGCCGATCGCCATTCATCCTGGCAGCAGACCCTTACCTTTAAGCTCCGTTCGAGGTGAAATCATTCTCGAAAATGTCACCTTTGCCTATCGAGAACGCCAACCCATTATTGATCGCCTTTCTCTGCATATTCCCGCCGGACAAACTATTGCAATTGTGGGAGCAACGGGTTCGGGAAAAAGTACGATCGTCAAGCTATTATTACGACTTTACGAAATTCAATCGGGACGAATTACTCTCGATGACACGAATATCCAAGAGATACAACTTCAAGACTTGCGACGGGCGATCGGCTTAGTCAGTCAAGAGGTCTTTTTATTTCACGGAACCGTAGCAGAAAACATCTGTTACGGTAGTTTTAATGCAACTCGAGAAGAGGTTACAGAAGCGGCAAAAATTGCTGAAGCTCACGAATTTATCTTGCAATTACCCCAAGGTTACGATACCATTGTTGGCGAACGAGGACAAAAATTATCGGGAGGACAAAGGCAGCGATTGGCGATCGCTCGTGCCGTGTTAAAAAATCCGCCCATTCTCATCTTAGATGAAGCTACCTCCGCCGTCGATAACGAAACCGAAGCAGCCATTAGTCGATCGCTCGAACGCATTACTCAAAATCGCACCACGATCGCGATCGCCCATCGCCTTTCCACCATTCGCCACGCCGATCGCATTTACGTGATGGATAAAGGCAAATTCGTCGAATCTGGAAAACACGAAGAACTTTTAGAAACATCGGGAATTTATGCCAGTTTGTGGCGCGTTCAGATGGGATTGAAGTAATCTGAAATTGCCAAAAAAATCTACCGATCGCTTGGGTTTTCTGGATCTCGATAAAATTCAACGTAGAACTCTACTTCCCCGAGGGGTTCGACTTGATGGGGAACTTGCGGTTCGACAATCCCCGGTGTTTCAACACTCAGAATTTGGTCTTCTGGCGGATCGGTTAAAATTCGATACCGAAGTTGTCCCGAAAGTACGCAAATTTTCGCCCAACTGCCTTCTTTGGTGGTGTGTTGGTTTCGCAACCCATCCGGGATGGTGTCTTGGGTAAATTTCGGTGTTTGTCGATAGGCGACAAGATGAGACGATAAACTTTTCATCGGTAATCAATTATTGAGATAGCCAAGTGAGTTGTATTCCAATTGCCAATTTAATTTTATAAACACGCTCGCTTTACCAGCTAATGACGGGTTAATTTTGCCGATCTGCTATTAGCTTTCTGACAAAAATTTTAACAAAACTAAAGTTGCGATCGCCGCTGTTTGGCTTGTTCGATTTCTCGTTGTAACTCTTCCACTTGCCGGCGAAGTGCGTCGGCTTCTTCTTGCTTGGCGTTAACATCAACTGCACCTTCAACCGGAGATTTCTGATAGTTTCCTGAACGAATTTGGCGATATTCTTCCGACTGCCACCACTCTTGTAAATAGGAAAGGCGATCGACAGGAAATGGATGAGAAAGCATCGCCCCTTGACCGCCATTGTAGAGTAAAAATTTATACACTTGATTGAGGCTATCGCGATCGAGATCTTGATACCGTTCCGACTGACGAATAAACTCATTCAAGCTAACTTCGTTAGCATATTTATGACTGCCACCCGCCATTTTCATCATGGTAGACATCACCGGATGAATGTCATCGAGAACTAAAAGTGCGGCGCGATCGGCAGAAAGTTCGGCTTTTCTTCGCCATTCGTAAAATGCATAAATCAATCCCGTGCCGATAAAGTTTCCCAACCCAAAGGTGAGTTCTCCAATATAAGTTGCAGTCGAAATGGCCCAAATTGCCATTTGAATTAAGATCGTATGACCGCATTTGATATGCCCTAATTCGTGGGCAATAACCGTTTGCAATTCGGCTTCATCCATCAAATCCAACAGTCCGGCATTCAGCGTAATCGACGGGCGATCTTGCCCTAGAGAATAGGCATTTGCCATCGGGGTTTGAGAAATAAATAAAGTTGGTTCTGGAGCAATGTCTAAATCTCGCACGCATTCCCGAAAAATTTGGTAAACGGTCGAATATTGGCGCGGTCCGACTTCGATGCTACTGCCCATATGGTAGACAAATTGCGGGCGTTCGTAGACAAATTCAACAAATTTGCGAGTTAAGAGGTCGAAACCGGGAAGATTGCGTAAGGTTTCTTCGGCTTCGCGATCGAGGGGGTGACGAAAGGCGTCGCTGGAAATTCCCGTATAAGTCGGCATGAGAATTTTAGATTGTTAACGAATAGTTTTATATTCCAATGATATCAAATTTCAAACAGGGTTTTCAGCCGATTCCGAATCCAGAAAAAGGGCGTTTCTCCAGAAGTTTCATCTGCCAGCAATCCTAACTCTCGTAAAGCTTGCTGCCGTTCGGACAATTTATGGGCAATTTCATCGGCTAAACTCGGTTGTTCGGTTAGCAGTTTTTGCAGGTCGTGATGTTCGACAATAAACAGGACGGAATCCTCGATCGTGCGGACGGTTGCCGTTCGCGGCATTCCCATTAACAATGACATTTCTCCGAAAAATTCTCCTTGATGCAAGGTGGCGATGTATTGTCCGGCACGTTCGGATATGACCTCAACTGCACCCGTGAGAATGATATAAAAAGAGTCCCCCGGATCGGTTTCTTGACACACAACTTGTCCCTTGGGAAACACTTGTCGATATCCGTATTCGATGAGTTTTCGTAGTTCTAAATCCGTACATCCTTCAAAGTAAGAAATGCGTCGTAGAAGTTCTCTGAGCGTCCAGTTATTCGGAGATTTTACGACGGCAGATGAAGATTCAGAAGGTACAAAATAAGGTCGATCGTCGCCATCTAAATCTGGATCGATGGATTTTCCGTTACCATTGGTCGTCTCAGCAGAAACGGCGATCGAAGCTTTTAGATTTTCTAAAAGTGGCGAATCACTATTGCGAATCCAAAGATCTCGTTGGGGAAAGGGAATCACAATATCGTGTTTTCTGAATTCGTATTCGATCCGAAAATTTAAGCTACTTTCAATAATTTCTTTATCAGGAGGATGATCGATCCAGACTAAGAGTTCAAAGTTTAAGGAACTATCGCCAAACCCAGTAAACCAGACTTTAGGCGAGGGATTGCGGAGAATGCCTTTTTCTAAATGCGCGACGGCAATTAAAGCTTCGGTGACGATCGCGGGGTCGGTTCCGTAGGCAACGCCAACGGGAATGTGCAAGCGACATCGCGGATCGCAATAGCTCCAGTTAATGACTTTTCGATCGACAAAGTGACTGTTAGGAATGATCGCGAAAACACCATCGAGCGATCGAATAACGGTAGACCGAAATGAAATTTTTTCAACCGTCCCCAACAAGTTATCGATTTCAATAAAATCACCCACTTTCACCGGACGCTCGAATAATAAAGTCAGACCGCTAATAAAATTACTCGATAGATTTTGCAGTCCGATCCCAACTCCCAAACCGACAACCCCGGCAACGACGGCTAGGGAACTCAGATCGATTCCCAAACCGTGTAAGACGACGAGAGAACCAAAGGCGGCAATGGAATAACTGATCACAGAAGTAATGGCTTCTCGAGATCCGCGATCGAGTCCCATTTTCGTTAAAAACCAACGTCCGATCGCCCGACCGATAAGATTGGAAAGTAGAAAAACGCAAAAGGCAAAAAACACTAATTTAAAAACGATCGCAATGGAAATGGGTTGATCTCCGAGATAAACGATCGGCGTTCTAAAAAGTTGATAAAAATTCATTTTGAATTCAATCTTAATGTGTTAAGGGACAAGTATAGAGTTTCTCAGATCAGCGAAAAATCCTCTAGGGGCGAGTTTATCCGAACTTGAAGTTAACTTGTCGTCAAACCGTTATCCCAACCCGCCTCTCAAACGTACTGCATTCAAACGAGAAATGCTATAAAATTCTATCGATCGAAAGCTGCCAAAAATTTCGGGAGGCTTAACCTAACCCGATATCTAACAACATCATGACCACAAACCCCCCCATCACTCCCATGGTCGCTTCCAATTCTCGACCCTGACTGTGAGATTCGGGAATGATTTCTTCGCTGATGACAAATAACATTGCCCCTGCCGCAAATGCCATCGCCCACGGTAAAATTGACTGGGCGATCGCGACCACACTCGCCCCTACCAAACCGCCGATGGGTTCGACTAATGCTGTCAAACACGAAACGCCCAGTGCATATCCAGAAGTGTACTTTTGGGCGATTAAAGAAATGGCAACGACTAATCCTTCGGGGATATTTTGCAAGCCAATGCCAATGGCTAAAGGAATGCCGTCGATCGCATTTCCCGCGCCAAAATTGACGCCTACGGCTAATCCTTCGGGAAAGTTATGCAGCGTAATCGTAGCAATAAATAGCCAAATTCTGGAAATTTGTTTGGAAGTTCTCCCTTCAGGACCTTTGAAAAAATGTTCGTGCGGTAAGTATTTATGAACGATCACTAAAAAAACGCCGCCGAAAATCACGCCTAATGACATAATGCCCGCCGCCATCAATTGCGAATTTCCTGCCGCCACTGCCGCTTCCGTGCCGGGAATAATCAGCGAAAATGCCGTCGCTGCCAGCATGACGCCACCTCCCAACCCCAAGGCGATCGCTTGGACTCGTTGGGTAATGCGAAACGGTAGCAAAATCGGTAAGGCGCCCACCACTGTTCCCAATCCAGCAAGCAAGCTGGCAGTCACACCCGCTACCACAAGATTCATCCCAATTCCCCAAACACGCGAGTTAAAGTTACAAAGTAACGTATATTCGCGATTTATTGCAGAGGGGTTTGGGGTTTGGAGTTTGGGGTTTGTTAGTAGTTAGTGGTTAGTTGTTAGTGGTTAGTTGTTTCTCTCCCCCCGCCTCCCCTGCCTCCCCTATCTCCCCGGCTCAAGAAAGCTCTCCCCGCTCTTCTGCTGGAGGCAGCATAGCCCGATCGATCGTCGTTTCCGAAAACCCCAACTGCAACAACAACTCACGGGTTTGCGCTGCTGTCAGGGTTCGCGATGCTTGCGGTTGCAAACGCGCCGCCGCTTCAATTCGCGCTTGAATCTCCAACCAAGCGATCGCGTCTTCCTCGTCTTCCGGGTCGCTCGAGAGGGGTTGATGGGTCGCTACACCCGCCGCAAACGCCCCCAAAATCGTACCCACCCACAACCCGGTCACGCCACCCCGGAAAAATGCCCCCGGTGCGACCCAAGTCGAACACAGTTGTTCGACGCCCCAAGGATGGGTTTGGCACACTTGCATCTGACCCGAGGTACTGAGAAATCCACCGATTCCCAACCCCAAGGCGCCAGATGCTAAAGCGGCGATCGTACAAACGAGCGATCGTTGATTCGTCCTTTGTCCTTTGTCCTTTGTCATTTGGGGTTGGGGATTCGGAAGTAATAAGTAATAAGTAATAAGTGGTTTCTTCCCAATTACCCATTACCCATCACCCATTACCCACTACCATAATTTGCATCAACCCGTATTCCGCATCCCGGCGGCGATGCCGTTGAGGGTCAGCAATGCCCCGCGCAGCAATTCGCCCTTGCTGTATCGGGAGTGGATAACGCCGGGAGTCGAAACGACGCCGTGTTGGCGCAACCGTTTGAGGAGGGAAACTTGCAACAATCCCAAGGGGACGATCGTCGCATTCCGCAACTGCACCGATCGCTGCAAGGGCGGATCGCCATCGAGCAAGCGCTGGTGTCCGGCAATCGTCAGAATTAAATCCCGCGTCAGGTGGTATTCCTGGGAGATTTGGGCGAACAAATGCCCGAAACGCTCGCGATCCTGGGGTTCCGAGAGTTCCCGCACGTAATGTTCGGCAATCCGCAAGTCTACCTTCGCCAGGGTCATTTCCACTTTGGAAACCACCATTTTGAAGAAGGGCCATTTGTAATAGAAATAGCGTAACAGCTTCAAATGCTCTTCCGGTTCGGCTTCCAAAAACTCTTGGAATGCCGTTCCCACGCCGTACCACGAGGGCAGCAAGAACCGACTTTGCGTCCAGCTAAACACCCAGGGAATCGCCCGCAAGCTGCTGAGATCTTTCTTTTTGCCGCCGCTGCGCCGCGCCGGACGGGAAGAAATTTGCAGTTGACCGATTTCGGAGATGGGGGTGACTTGGTGGAAGAAGTCGATGAAATCGGGTTGTTCGTAAATCAGCGCCCGGTAGTGCTGTCGAGATCGCGCTGCCAGTTCGTCCATAATCTCGTTCCAGGGTTCGATATTGTCGAATCCCGATCGCAACAAACTCGACTGGATCGCCGCTGAGGTAATGGTTTCTAAGTGATACAACCCCAATTCCGGCAGGGAGTATTTGGATGCGAGCACTTCCCCCTGTTCGGTAATTTTAATCCGACCGTTAATGGTGTTGCAGGGTTGGGCTAAAATCGCTTCGTAAGCCGGTCCTCCCCCGCGTCCCACGGAACCGCCCCGTCCGTGGAAGATCCGCAACTGGACGTTATAGGGAGCGGCGATCGCCTGTAACGCTTTCTGGGCTTGGTGAATTTCCCAGTTGCTGCTCAAGAACCCGGAATCTTTGTTGCTATCGGAATAGCCCAACATCACCTCTTGCAGGGAAGGCGGCGCGGGGGGTTGGATTTCCTTGCCGTAGCCTCCAGCGAGTAAGGCGCGATACAACGGCGATTCAAACAAGCGTTTCATCACCGCCGGAGCGTGTTTGAGGTCTTCCACCGTTTCAAATAAGGGAACGGGTTGCAAGGTTCCCACCCCCGTTGCCGGATCGTACAATCCCGCTTCCTTTGCCAACAGCAGCACTTCTAATAGGTCGCTCACCTGGTGGCTCATGCTGATGATATAGGTTTGACAAACCTCCAGACCGAATTCTTGCTGCAACTGTCTGACGATCCGCAAGGTTTCGATCGTCTCTTTGGTTTTGTCGGAAAACGGCAGTTCCGACGGAATCAAAGGACGGCGAGTTTGCAGTTCCCCTTCCAACCAGGCGATCCGTTCGTCTTCCGACATATCGTCATAGGGTTTGGGCAGCACTTGCAGGTACTCGGCGATTTCGGCGATGGCGTCGGAGTGGCGGGTGGACTCTTGGCGGATATCCAAATGCGCCAAATTGAAGCCGTAGACTTCCACTTGAGCGATCAGGGTTTCCATTGCGGAGCAACTGAGTCCCGTTTCCACCAAGTTGCGTTGAATTAGGCGCAATTCGTCGAGAAATTCGGCGCCGGAGCGGTAAATGGCGGCGGTGCGGGGGTCGGGAATCTGTCGCTGCCAGTTTTCTTCTTGGTAGAGTCGCCAGTTGCGATCGCGGGTATTTTCCAGCCGCTTCTGGACGTAGGCGAGTTTCAGGCGGTAGGGTTCTTGGCGATAGCGGATCGCGAGGCGATCGTACACTTCCGGCATCTGCAAGCGATCTTGCTCTAACGATTCGAGCAATTCCGGCAAGACTTCGCTCCAGTGCAGGGACAAACTCAATAATTGGATCAGTTGTCCGATGGAATTAATATATTTCTCTAAGACTAAACTTCGTTGGTAGCAAGCCGTTTGCCAAGTCACTTGCGGCGTAACCGACGGGTTGCCATCGCGATCAGAACCGACCCAAGATCCGAATTTACAGAAGTTATACGGCGGTGTCTTTAAGTGCGGGAAGCTACTTTTTAAACTTCGTCGAATTCGCTGGTACAGTTGGGGCAGCGCGTCGAATAAGACTTCGTTAAAGTAATGCAGGGCGTACTCCACTTCATCCAACACGCTGGGTTTGAACTGGTGCAGTTCGTCGGTGCGCCACCACAGGCGAATTTCCTCTGTCAGTTGCTCTTGCAACGCCTCTTTTTCTAGGGAGGATGCTACCCCAAACGCGCCGAGTTTTTCTTCGATGCGATCCAATTGCCGCAAAATTCGGGCGATGCGCTGTTGTTTGGCGCGAATGGTTTGGCGGACAATTTCCGTTGGGTGCGCGGTAAATACCAGGCGAATGTCGAGAACGTCCAGCAGTCTTTGAATTTGTTGGGGGGGAACGTTGAGTTCCTTGAGCATGGGAAAGAGAGAGGCAAAGGTGCTGCCTCGTTTCAACCCACCGTTTTGCTGCGCGTCCGGGAGGGGAAATTCTTCTCCCGAACCCGTGGAAATGGTTTGCGAGTTGGTTTTCTTTTCCCAAGACGGATCTTGGCTGGCTGCTTGATATTGATCTCGCTGTTCGTAGTGCTGTTCGACGATGTTGATGAGTTGGAAGTAGAGGGCGAAAGCGCGAGCGGAGCGCATGGCATCGTTGAGATCCAGTTTTTCGATCGCCTCTAAGACTTCCGCATCCAAGAAGTTGATGGCTTGTCCCTCTGGCGAGGCGATCGGGCGGAGTTGGTAAAGCAGATCCACCATTTGCTGACCGCACTCCTGACGCAGTACCGATTCCCACAGATCTTCAATGAGCTTCAATCGGTGGCGCAGTAATAAGTCTGAAGTTGACGGGATGGTGAGGTTGGATTCCGTTCTGGCGAGTGTTGAGTCCATGTAATTTTGACGAGGTACAAACCCTATTCCTAGTTAAATATGCTACCATTCTACGCCCGACTTGGAAGGTGAGATTGACCCCGCGTCGATCGAATCTGTATTTTCTCTTAAGAACCAGAAAAAACCTTATGTTTCGACCAAAAGCAGTATCTAATAATACCATTTACCTAAAAATGAGTGGGTAAGTCTTGACGATTTTAGCTGAATTTAGGGGTTTGGGGTTGGTCATTTGTCATTTGGGGTTTGGGGTTTGGGGTTGGTTATTGGTTATTGGTTATTGGTTATTGGTTAACTTCCTCACCTCTTCTACCTCCTCACAATCTTCTCCCCCTGCTCAAGACAGCTCAAGAAAGCTCCCCCTGCCGACCCTGCTTCCCCTGCTCCCCTGCTCGATATTGGTAGCAGCATTAAGTCAAAACCAGATTATCCCGGACTGACGTTAACGTTTACTGATGTTGCTTAATTTTCGATCGAAATACGATCGAATTTTTCGTAAGCTTTGACAATTCGTTGTACTAAGGGATGGCGGACAACATCGGCTTGAGACAGAAAGCAAAAGGCAATGCCTTCCACATTTTTCAGAATCTTTTGGGCCACTGCCAATCCCGAAGTTTGACGATCGGGTAAATCGGTTTGGGTGACATCTCCGGTGACCACCATGCGCGATCGTTCTCCCAAACGGGTCAATACCATTTTCATTTGCGCTGGAGTGGTATTTTGGGCTTCGTCGAGAATGATAAACGAGTTGTTGAGGGTGCGACCCCGCATATAGGCAATGGGGGCAACTTCGATCGCCCCCCGTTCCATTAAATCGGGAATTTTCTGCGGGTCGATGGTTTCGTAGAGCGCGTCGTACAGCGGACGCAAAAACGGGTTGACTTTCTGTTGCAAATCCCCCGGCAAAAAGCCCAACTTCTCCCCGGCTTCGACGGCGGGTCGCGTTAAAATCAACCGCTCGTATCGTTTATCCAATAAAGCTTGCACCGCCAGCATCGCTGCCAAATAGGTTTTCCCCGTTCCCGCCGGACCGATGCAAAAGGTGAGGTCGTGGGTGCGAACGGCTTTGACGTACTGCCGCTGGCGGAAGGTTTTGGCGCGGATTTCGTCGCCGCGACGGGTGCGGATGATGATATCTTCCCGCAGGTCTTGTAGTTCTTCGTGGCGGTTGGTGTTGAGAGCTTGAATGGCAGTTTGAATATCTACCGGAGCGATACTTTTGCCCGCTTGCCAAAAATGAGCGAGCGATCGCACCGCACGCTGGCAGCGCTCGACTTGTTTCTCCGTTCCCGAAAGAAGCAATTCTTGCCCGCGCAAGACCAACTTTGCCCCAGTTTGTTGGGACAAAATTTCGAGATTTTCTTCGCGATTGCCTGCCAGCGCGATCGCGCTTTCCAAGCTGGGCAACTCAATGGTTAAAACCGAATCTGTCATGCCAATGTTTCAGTTATTCGTTATTAGCAATCTACAATTAACCAATAACCAATAACCGATCAGTCCTGGAAATCGGACTTGGGACGAGGACGACGGGAGGGAAACTTCGGGTTTCTCCGAGGTGGAGGGGAACCTGTCGCCTCTCGACCCGAACCGAGACCGCCGTAAATATCCAGAAATACGGACTCTCCCGCGACTTTTGCCAGTGCGGCTAAGGTCGATCGCACGGCATGAAGGTTGCGCCCGCCGCGACCGAATACGCGACCTTTATCGGTGCTGTCAAATGCCACGCGCACCCACACCTTAGAGCTACTGCTCGATCGCTCGCAATCGACCTTGAGGGACTCGGGAGATTCTACGAAGGGAACGAGTAAAAATTTCACCAGTTCCTCGTAATGGGGTGAGGACGCAGAATTAGGCGTTGGACTCGGATTTGAGTTGCTCGAAGACATTCGCTTTTTGGAGGATGTGACGCACGGTTTCTGTCGGTTGCGCGCCTTGTTTCAACCGAGTGACGATCGCCGGAACATTGAGGCGAGTTTCATCGGTACGGGGGTTGTAGAATCCCAATTCTTCTAAAGTCCGACCGTCCCGCCGAGCGCTGCTTTTCATGGCGACGATGCGGTAACTGGCTTCTCTTTTTTTGCCGAGTCGCTTGAGTCTCAGTTTGATCATGTTGGCAATTACAAGTCTTTAGTTCTAAGTCGATCTTCTAGTATGTCACCATTGAGCAAGCAACGCAAGCTCGACGGGTTGTCTTCGGTGGGTCGTTAGGGAAGCCGGGGAGCTAACATTTAGGTAATCGAACGGGTCACGGGTCACTGTCTGCTGTAGGCATAGCCAGCGCGAGCGCGCTTACTCCGGTCTTCTTCGTCATCGACTCTTGGCTCGCGTCAGGGACAGATCGATCGCCTCTTCTAAGGTGGCGGCGGTAGAAACCCGTTCCGCATCGAAAGAGGCTTCTGGAGCCTCCCCGCCCACACCGTACAGCACCAGGTGAGGCTGACGACCCGAGGGAGATTGCCGTTCCAGGTAGCGCTCGATCGCCTTTCGCAGGCAATCTGGAGCGGTGACACTGCCTAACAAATTCACCAACACCACCTTTACCCTAGGATTTTCACTCACCCGCACCAACCCCGCTTCCAACCGTTCGGCAAAGGAGAGAGCCGTCGGACGCGCCGGGAAGTCGCGACCGAGATTGAGAAAATTCGCCGGTTTGCCTCCGGCTTGGTAGAGTAAGTCGAGGGTGGCTAGGGTTAATCCTGCACCGTTACAGACGATCGCCAAATTCCCATCGGGTTCGGCAATTTCGCGATCGAACGGCAGCGGCGTTGGCGGCGTTTTGTCTGGCGTACCGATCCACGACACCAGCGTCGCGTGGCGGTCTAAGGCATCGTCGTTGACCGCAACTTTGCCGTCGAGTGCCATCACCTCGCCATTGGAGCGAATGCCTAACGGATTGATTTCGATCGAATCCAAATCGTTTTGGAAAAATAATTGGTACATTTTTTCGATGACGCTACTCACCGATTCGATCGCTTCTCCGGTGAGTCCCATTTTCTGAGTCAGTCGCCGCGCGTAGAAGGGAGAAAATTGGTCGCGGACGACTACTTCCTGCATCTGCTCTCGCGTGACATTGACGTGAATGCCTCCTTGGGTCGATCCCAACAACATCGGTCGGCGTGCCGATCGATCGAGGACGATGGCTAAATAAAATTCGCGCTTGGCATTATATTTGGCTTCGGCTAGCACCACTTCCGGGTACTCTCCCCGAATCGGCAAGTGAAAGATGGCTTGAGCGGCAGCGACGGCGTCGATGGTATTGCCCGCAAATTTGATGCCTCCGGCTTTGGCTCGTCCCCCCACGCGCACCTGAGATTTAAGCACGATGGGATAGGGAATCTTCAGGGCTTTTAGCTCTTGAGGATAGTTGATTTTTTGGGAGGGCAAGACGGGAATCCCCACCTGCCGAAACAGTTCTTTGGCTTGATATTCCAGTAAGTCCATTTGAGTTGTGCTGAACGCCCAGTATCGATCGTTATAGCCCGATTTCCCAAAATTCGCAGCGATGAGGGCTACAATTTGCATCTCGCATCGGCTAGATCGTTAAGGGGAAAAGTTCGATCGCCCGCCCTCTTCGACTGTCGAACCCCTCTGCCACTCGCCTTCGAGGGCGACCCATTAGGACGCATATCGATCGACAAAAGATTGCAGTCTGTCGCTATACCCGCAACCCAAAGCTTGGAAGACCCAGGCATCGGATTGTCGATAAAGTTTGCCAAATTCGATTGCCGTTTCTTGCGAAAATTGTTCTTGTAAATTATATCTTAAGATTTCTATATTTGTCGAGATATCGTATATCCGAATAAAGGCATTTTGAATCCGTCCGAAATTTTGATTTCGCACTTCGCTGTCATGAATAGTAACGACAAACAAGATTTCTTCAATGTCGGGCGATACCCGACTCAGGTCGATTTCGATACTTTCGTCGTCGCCGCTGCCTTCCCCCGTTCGGCTATCTCCAAAATGCTCGATCGCTCCATCCGGGGATTTTAAGTTATTGTAAAAAACGAAGAATAATTCGTTAGGAATTTGGCGATCGGCGCCCAGCATAAACACCGAAGCATCTAAATCGAAAGCCTCTTCCGCTCGATCGGGATTGAGATCCCAACCCAAGCCAATTCCAGCGTACCTCAAACCGGGAAACTCTCGAGTGAGGTTGAGGATGCCTCCCCGATCCAGATCGATCGACATCGTTATCGCCTTTCGCAAATTCATCCGATCGAAATATAGCTGAAACTGCCAGTTTGGGGTAGACTATTGAACATCTCGTGGCTGCCGATGGATGACACGGTGGCGGGAAAGATCGTTCCCCATTCACTCCCCGATCGGACGGTTGTGCCGATCAATGCCAATCTCCAAATTGCCGCTATGCAGAAAGCGAAACCCTTATCCTCAGCCCAGACTGTGCGCTCGTCCCGCCGGCACTCCCACTGGCTTTCGACGGCGGAGTTCGCTGCGGCAATCGGTTCTGGCGTGGGGTTGGTGGTATCCGTGCTGACGGAACAAGCCATCGCGGCAGCGTTTCCCCTCACCCTTGCCGTTTCCCTCAATCTCGTCAATCGCCAGCGATTTCAACGCCAACTCCAGCACGAACATCGAGCGGCAATCGCTCAAGTCTACGAGATTATCAAGTCTTTGCCCGATCCCAACAACGTTAACGCCCTCACTGATCGACTCTTCCGGATCGAACAGTCGAATCAGGCGATGACCGCCCAAATTGAAGCCCTGAAACAGCAGGTACGGGTGAAGTTCAAGCCGGAGCAACTCGACGTTCTCAAAGAAGCGATCGCCCTGTTGCGAGCCGATCTCACGGAAATTCAACAACAAGCTCTCCAGCGACACGAACTGGAGCGCCAATTACAACACCAACTCGAACAGTTATACGAGCGATCCCAAAGCGTCTCTCCCCTTCGCCAACCGGAAGACGCTCGCCGCATCGAACAGGCGATTGCCATCCTACATCGCGACTTAACGACCCTCAAAGCACAGGTTACGCCTTTGGGTTCGGCAGATTGGCAGAGCGTTCGCCAGCGGGTCGATCGCTTGCAAGCTCATCTCCAAGCGGTTGAAGGGGCGATCGTCCCTCTGCGCCGGAAGCAGAACGCGATGACGAATAAGCTGTTGCCGCGCATGGTGAAACTGATTAACGATCTCCGGCAGCCTACCCATACCGCTCCCGTCCAAAAAACCATTATCCATCGACCCCCGCCGCCGCCACTCATTCATCACCATCAAGCCATGCGACTGTCGGCGAGCGCGCCAACGAGATCGACGGGTGCCGCACAACCGTTTCCACAGCAACAAGTTCAACGTGATCGGCTTTAAAACCGGAACGACCTAACACCAATATCCGTACCGCTAGAGACAGCCACCTGCCTATTTAGACGAGTATGGGTTGCGATGGGACGGCAGTCACCGCCGGGGCAGACGCCCTGACTGGGGTAGGAACGTCCTCGGCTCGATCCGGGGTTAGGCTTTCGTGGCGTTCTGCCGCTTCAGACTTTAACGACATCAGATCTTCAAAATGCTCCCAAGATGGGGCAAAGGGCGGGAAGGCAAGGGAGCAGGCTTTCCACGTACTTTCTACGGGGACTCCCAGCCTTTGGCATTGACCCCCACGCCTTCCTTGGTGGCTGTAATAACGGCAAGAGCGACAGGCAGAAATTAAACAGTTAGAATTTTTCATAAAAAGGTTTTGAAAACTCCCGAGGTCTTATTAACTTCATTTTAGCGAATAAAAATTGGAGCGATCCCGAAGAAAATGTTAAGATTTTTTCGCCCGTTCGACTCGATACCCGTAATGTTAAAAAATGTTGCAGAAGAAATGAGGAAAACTCTCACAAACCGTTTTAAATTATACAAAACTGGATGGGGATCGCGCAAAACGTTAAGCGAGACCAAAATCTATCTTTAGGAAGATGCGATCGAGAGGAATCAATCTGTATTGGTAATTTATTCCGTTTCCCGGAGATCGAGCGCCTGGGAATTGGAAGGCGAGAGAGAGAAGAAGTTTGTATTTTGGAAGATTTGTTTTTCCCCATTAAGCCAAATACAGCTATGTAGTGATGAGTTCTACGTCTCCAAACCTTCAGGCATCCCAGAACCCGATCGACCGGGAGATCGAAGGTTAGCGCGAAGAATTGCGCCCCTCGACCGCGCACAGAGCGCAGACCGACCAGTATTGGAGTTCTCCGGGGGGCGTCGGACAGCGACACTGGGGACAAAGGGGCAACCCTCGCGAGCGCGCCCGGACTTTATCCGCCCACCGTTGAAAAGCCGCTTGAGGGGTGAGAGCGACGGGTGGCGAGGGCGACTCGTCTCGGGTTTCTGGAGGAGATCGGCGGCTGGGATGGTCGAACGAAGCCGAACTCAACGGTTCGGGCGCTAAAACGGGACGCTGATGCCACCGCGCCGGAGAGAAGCGGATCTCGCGCACGGGTTGGGTAAGGTGTTGATTCAACTTCGCTAAAATTCGCGGGCATTCAAACCGAAGCTGCTGCGCCCACACGGCATTGGAGGTCGCTACCTGTAAGACTCCTTGGCGAATTTCGATCGGGCGAGCGTGTTGGCTGACCGTAGCGCCGACGACCTCCGACCACAACTTCACGAGGAGATCGAACTCTTGCTGCTGCTGCTGCCATGCCGCTCCCCGATGCAAAACCTTCAAGATCGAGCCGATCGATTCGATGGTCATGGTTGCCCCTCCTTTGCCTTCGATATCTATTTCTACTTTGGCATTTCTAACAAGAAAACGTCTATAACACGAATGGGTCGTTTGTCATTCGTCATGGGTCATTTGGGGAGTTGCGCTTTCGCGCTTTCGCATTCACTATCCCCGTGTCCCCCAGATCTCTCTGTACGGGTCACTGGTCACTGTAGGCGCAGCCAGCACTTGACCGAAAATAAAGGATTTCAAGCCCCGTCCTTTAGCGCAGCGGAGGACGGCTTTTTATTCTCAGATTCTATCAGATCGTCTATCAGTTGCCTAAGTTTATCCTGCCAGCCTGGA
>DVED01000080.1 GCA_015295945.1 Oscillatoriales cyanobacterium M59_W2019_021
CTAATTTAATTAGACGCGATTTCGATGCACTAATCCGGATTGAATCACAAAAAGCCGTCCTAGAAGGACGGGGCTTGAAACCCAAAATTTTCGGTCACTGCTATACCCCTCGAAAAAAAGACAAAAAAAAGGGAGAGTAGCCACTCTCCCCGCCATCAGGGTGCATCTATATAACATAGGTTAACATAAGTGGCGTGAGGGGTCAACCCCCCTCACGCCACTTTTTTTGAGGGATGGGCAAGAAAGCAGAGGGAGAAAAGCGACTAACAATAATGGTGCGTTTCGTGCCTCAACACACCCTACCCGCTAACCACTCACCACTAACCCTTCAACTTCCGTCCCAGCAACTGGTTGGTCAGCTTGGGATCGGCGCGTCCGTTGGTGCGTTTCATCACCTGACCGACGAAAAAGCCTTGCAGCTTGGTTTTGCCATTGCGATACTCTTCCAACTCTTTCGGATGGGCAGCGATCGTCTCGTCTACGATCGCCTCTAAAGCGCTGGTATCGGAAATTTGAGTCAACCCTTTCCGCTCCACCAGTTCTTTAGCAGAACCTCCATCAGCGAGGAGTTCCGGAAGAATTTCTTTAGCGATTTTACCGCTAATCGTGCCATCTTCGATCAGTTCGAGTAACTCCGCCAAGGTTGCGGGAGTGAGAGCAATCTCGCCGATGTTGAGTTTGCGGTCTTTGAGATACGCCGTGATATCCCCCATCACCCAGTTTGCCGCCTGCTTGGTGGAAGCTCCCAAAGCCACTGCCGCTTCAAAATATTCGGCGACCGCGCGATCGTCCGTCAAGACGCGAGTATCGTCAGCACTCAACCCCAACTCTTCCTCATAGCGGTGGCGTTTGGCGGCGGGAAGTTCCGGCAGTTCGGCTTTCCAGGTTTCCAGTTGCGCTGTCGAAACTTCGATCGGTCCCAAGTCCGGTTCGGGGAAGTAGCGGTAATCGCTCGATCCTTCCTTCGTCCGCATACTGATAGTTTGTTGGGTATTTTCTTCCCAGAGGCGAGTTTCTTGGACGATGGGTTCTCCCGATTCTAGCGCTTCGATTTGCCGCTCGATCTCGTAGTCGATCGCTTTTTGAATGGCGCTGAAAGAGTTCATATTCTTAATTTCGACTTTGACCCCGAACTCTTCCTGTCCCACGGGTCGCACCGAAATATTCACGTCGCAGCGCAGAGATCCTTCTTCCATATTGCCATCGCTGACGCCCAAGTAGCGCAAAATCCGCTGTAATTCCCGACCGTACTCCGCCGCTTCTTGAGCCGAACGGATATCCGGTTCTGAGACGATTTCGAGCAGGGGAATGCCTGCGCGATTGTAGTCTACCAGAGAGTAAGTGGAGCCGGAGAGGCGATTCTCGTTCCGAGAGGCTCCGCCAATGCTTCCGGCGTGGACGAGTTTCCCCGCATCTTCTTCCATGTGTACGCGGGTGATGCCGATCCGTTTGCGAACGGCATTTCCCCCCTTGTCCACCAGTTCGATTTCCAGATATCCATTGGTGGCGATCGGCAGATCGTATTGAGAAATCTGGTAATTTTTAGGTAAGTCGGGATAGAAATATTGCTTGCGATCGAACTTGCTATAGGGCGCAATCTGGCAGTTGAGCGCGAGTCCGGTCTTCACCGCATATTCCAGGACTTTTTGGTTGAGAACGGGTAACACCCCCGGCAAACCCATACACACCGGATCGATATTAGTGTTAGGTGTTGCCCCAAATTCCGTGGAGGAACTGGAGAAAATTTTGGTGTGGGTACTCAACTGACAGTGAGTTTCTAGACCGATAATCGCTTCGTACTGAGTTTTGGTGGGTGCTGCTGCGGTCATGGATGTGTTTGAGGTATCGATCGACAATCGGATTCTATTTTATAGCGATCGGCTCTCCGTACCCCAGAAGTCAGCGGCGTAAGTCCTATGAACTTTATGGTAGCTCTTGACGGAAGAGCCAGATCTCTTCGGTGCGTGGCGGCGGGTTGAATTCTCGCCACGTCCACAATTTGCCGATGCTGCCACACACCCTACTTCTTCGGCAGCGCTGCCAACATCCTCGGTGCGTGGCGGCGGGTTGAATTCTCGCCACGTCCACAATTTGCCGATGCTGCCACACACCCTACCCCAGGGGGGGATTGTTCTGGGTTGGAAACCCTCGTCAACGGTTGGGTAGGATAGATAGAATGGGGTAGGGTGCGATCGGCGATGAAAAACCCGAAACTAACGCGATAAATATTCGCCTCACCGTCACGCACCGCAGTCGATCGAAATGATTTTTTATCGGATTGGCGTGGCAAATTATCGGCGAGAGCATTGGGGTGGGGCAACGTATTTTTTGACCCAAGTTACCTACCAACGTCAGCGATGGTTGTGCGATGATTTGGCACGATCGACATTGCGGCGATCGATCCTGAAAGTTCGGGCTAAATATCCGTTTCAAATTGATGCGTTTGTTCTCTTACCCGACCATTTTCATTGCTTGTGGATGTTGCCGGAGAAAGATGGGGATTATTCAACCCGAATGCGGCTGATAAAAACATATATGACGCGATCAATTGGTGATCGATTGGGTTTGGATGTGGCGGTAAGTGCGTCGCGGCAGGCACGGCGGGAAGGGAATTTATGGCAGCGGTGGTTTTGGGAACATCGGGTTCGCGATGAGGTGGAGTTTGCCGCTTATTGCGATTACATTCATTTCAATCCCGTAAAGCATGGATTGTGCCAATCGCCAACAGATTGGCAATGGTCGAGTATCCATCGGTTTATTGGCGGGGGTTTGTATCCACACAATTGGGGTGGGCAAATGGAGAATTGGCGATCGATCGACGTGCATGAATGAGGTAGGGTGCGTGACGGCAGCGATATCCCCCCAAACATCGCGATCGAGCGATATCGCCGTCACGCACCACCCGAATCGAGCGCCATTCCCAACATTTCGGTGCGTGGCGGCGGTTTGAATTCTCGTCATTTCTACAATCGATCGATGCCGCCACACACCCTACTTCTCTCTCTTCCATTCGTAAAATAAAAGTGACGCTACTGCGCGATCGCCATGCTTGCCCAATCTTACCTCAGCCCCGAAGACTACCTGCAACTGGAAACCCATAGTCCCGTCAAACACGAATACTTCGACGGTGAAATC
>DVED01000185.1 GCA_015295945.1 Oscillatoriales cyanobacterium M59_W2019_021
AAACAGGTCTTCTAGACTAAGCATGGGGCAAGCGGGAGGTTGATGGTTGGCTCTTTCAGCCTACCCGCTTCGCTCCTCCTTATCCAAAATTGACGTTAATCGAGGTGCCCGATTACAATACAAAAACCCGCAGATTCAAACCCTATGAACCTCCGCAAACTGCACCGCAAACTCGCCCCTTTTCTCTTTATTCCCTTATTTATCGCCGCACTCACGGGGATTGCCTATCGGTTGGGTTATAGCTGGTTTCGCATTCCTGATGAAGTTGCCGATTTTTTGATGGTGTTGCACGAAGGTCGGTATCTCGGCGAAGCATTGGTTCCCGTTTACGTGCTACTGGTAGGATTGGGATTGCTAGGGACGATCGCCACGGGTTTGACGTTAATCAGACGCAAAGGCAAAACATCGGCATCTCCACCGAAAAAAGATGGGCGGTGGTTCCATCGCCTTCTCGCGCCGATCGCCTTTTTACCCCTGACTGTTAGCGCGTTAACTGGAATTGCCTATCGCCTCGGGAAAGCCTGGTTCGGTTTGTCGAACCCGCAAGCGGCAATTTTCTTACGCATTCATCAAGGATCGTATTTGGGAACGACTCTCAAACCGATTTACGTTTTGCTCGTCGGTTTGGGTTTGATTGGCTTATTGATGACCGGAATTCAAATGTCGGGAATTTTTCGCAAGCGACGCCCTCAAACTTCGGAAAATAGCTGAAGGGGATGTCTTGACCTTGTGAAAAAGGGTTGAGAGACCATCGATCGACTCCTTATTAAGAACGCTCGCTCCCCTAGTTGGCGTAGCCCGTCCTGGCTCTCCTGTACTTGCGGTGATAATCAGAGCTTATATTTTGTAGGGTGGGTTAGGCACGGGGATAATTTGTCGGAAAAACCAATCCGTTTGAATCCGTGCCGTAACCCACCACCCGATGTTTGTTACACCTTTTCCCGGACTGATGTTAACTCATCCCGATCGGTTCTTTAATCCAGCGAATGTAAAGGTGTTTGAAGGTCGATCGGAGGATGCGGGGTAAGCCGAAATCGATCGGCATGATGGCGTCGGGGAGTTTCCAATCGTCGATTTGCAACTCGCGGGGATGTTGGAGGGGAAACTCGATGTCGTCGAAGT
Source organism: Oscillatoriales cyanobacterium M59_W2019_021 (assembly GCA_015295945.1). GTDB lineage: Bacteria > Cyanobacteriota > Cyanobacteriia > Cyanobacteriales > Geitlerinemataceae > DVED01. The sequence goes on from DVED01000185.1 coordinate 1,123, forward strand.
CCGGACACAAACCGAGTGCTTGAGAAGCGGCAACGGTGGGTACGAGGCTGGGATCGACTTGGAGGATATCGACGAAGGCGTGATCGAGGGCGAAGACGTCGCTGGATGCGCCCAAAACGCCCAACTGCCGGGGTTCGCCGCCGCTCGGTCTGTTGCCTTCGTGACCGATAATCCCATCGATGATCGTTAAATCGGGATCGATCGTCCGCGCCGTTTCTGCCAGCATCCGACCGAACCGTCCCGCATCTTTCCCGGCTTCCATGTGCCACCAGGCTTTCATTTTGCCGGGAACGCACCCGAAAAGATTTTTCACCCCCAATGTCACGGTCAGTTGCATATGGGATTTGACTTTGGGCAGATTGATTAAGACATCGGCATCCATCGCCTCTTTAGACAGTCGCAGGCGATCGAAGTCCGTACTGGTCGTGGTGTAACTTTTACCGCTAAACTCGACGATCGGGACGTCCAGTGCCTGCAATCGGGGCAAATATCCGTTCGCTTCCGCCACCCCTCGGGCGCTGCCAAAGGCGGGACTGTCCCCCATAAAGGGTTTTCCTCCCAAATCTTTGACCATTTCGGCAACGGTGGCAACCAGTTCGACGCGGGTCACGCATTCTTTTGTGGGACGGGAACCCGTCAGCAAGTTGGGTTTGAGCAGAACTCGATCGCCCCGTTTGACGATCGCCTGCAACCCTCCCATCGGTTCCAGGACTTGGGAAATCGCCGCTCTCAAGGCTTCGGGTTCGTAGGAGTGGGCGCGAATTAAGCTGACAATTGACATGAGGATGGTGGATGAGTGAGAACCTAGCGCCGCGCTGCCCGTTGCAGGGCGGTAATCCGCATCGCATTGGGAAACGTTCCGTCCGCTTCCAGTTCCGGGCAAGGCGGCTCTATTTCTATTTTCACCACCTTGTCAAGGCTGACGGCAACGGTTTGGTCGGGTAAGTGCAATCCCAGCCAATTCACCGCCCCGGCATTTTGCAGTTGTTGGTAGAAATCGGCAGAATCCATCAAAATCTGAAAGGTTTCGACTTCTCCGTTGAGGTAATAAAAGGTAACTTGGGTTCCGCTCGTTAAATTTTCCATGTGAAGTCCCGGTCTGGGAACGACCGATCGAATGCTATTTTTATCTCCAGATAGGATAACACCTTCAGATTTGCTTCTCCTGGTCGGAACGACGCGCGATCGCGAAGCGACTCCTCTGGAGTATCGCCCGCTGTTTGAATCGAGAAATCGCCCCCATCCCCATCAATCCCGCTAACACGGTTCCGCCTTCGGGAACCTCTTTACCATCGTTGTCGCGTCGCGTTGCCGTCCACGATCCGTAAGCGCTATTGTCCGTTGAGGCTTGCAGGAAAAAGGTTTCGTTTTCGGAAGTCCACAGCGTTAAAAACGGCAGATCGATGGGATCGCCGAACAGCCAGTCCTGTTGGATCGAAGGTTCTCCGAACCGGGAAAAGGCAACATTGGCTAGAGTTCCGGTGCGATCGTTTTGGGGAATCCACGACAGATAATCGATCGATCCGCTGAAATCCCACGTCTGACCTTGAATCTCGGCATAAAAACCATCGATTAAAAACCAATTATCGCTCTTGTCGATCGAAAAAATGGGCGGCTCTCCCGAGGTGGGATCGTCGCCTACGTAAAAGTCTCGCTCGAACGGCGCAGTATCGTCGTAACTCAACCACCCCGTCCCAATCTCATTTTCGCTGTCGTCTAAAAATTCTAAGTCCCAAAAGACCGTGGCGGCATCGACCGCTCGGGGGAAACCGGCAAGCAGTCCGACAAGAGCGCTGGTAGAAGCAACTGCGATAGTTTTGCAGGAGATGGTCATGTCAGTAGAACTCGATAAAATCTGCGTAGAATCACTTAATTCTACGGCGATTTCGATGAGATATTCTTCGTGTTAACCGAAAGTTTATAACTTTTGAATGAAATCCAACTACGTCTTTACGCTAACTTCAAATAAGGAGATCGGTGCGATCGATCGCGAAAATTCCACAAAAAACGCCCCATCGAGCGAACTCGACGGGACGTTTTTCGAGAATCCAGGGTTAAGAACGACTAGAATTTTCCAGTTTCAACCCCGCTTTGCTTTGCACGTACTCCTCCAACTCAATTTTCACTGGATTCACTTTCCAGATCTCGTTGCAATATTCTTTGATCGTGCGATCGCTGGAAAACTTACCCATGCGAATGGCATTGAGAATCGACATCCGCAACCAGCGGGGACGATCTTTATACGCTTGACTGACTTGCTCCTGACAATCGATGTAGGATTGGTAGTCGGCAAACAGCATATACGGATCGTGGTACATCAAGTTATCGACCAGCGGCTGGAATAAATTGGGATTGCCGGGAGAGAAATGCCCGGAAATAATCCGATCGATCGCCGCCCGCAGTTCGCTATTGCGACGGTAATACTCTTGAGGATTGTAGCCTTGGGATTTGAGTTGCTGCACTTCTTGTGCCGTCAACCCGAACAGGAAGAAATTCTCTTCCCCGGCTTCTTCGCGAATTTCGATGTTCGCGCCGTCTAGGGTGCCGATGGTGACGGCACCGTTCATGGCAAACTTCATGTTTCCCGTTCCCGATGCCTCTTTCCCAGCGGTGGAAACTTGTTCCGACAAGTCGGCTGCGGGATAGATTTTTTGCCCCAAAGAAACGTTGAAGTTAGCGAGGAACACCACTTTCAGCCGATCGCGAACGTCGGGATCGTTGTTGACTACATCGGCAACAGAGGTAATCAACTTCACGATCAGTTTCGCCATGAAGTAACCCGGTGCTGCCTTCCCGCCAAAAATGAACGTGCGCGGCAACATCTCCAAATTGGGATTCTGCTTCAAGCGGTTGTACTGGGTGATGATATTCAGCACGCTCAAATGCTGGCGCTTGTACTCGTGGATGCGCTTGACTTGGATATCGAACAGCGAGTTGGGATCGACTTCGATGCCATGATGACTCCAAATATGTTCGGCGAGGAATTGTTTGTTCTCGTATTTAATTTGCTGCCAGCGTTCCCCAAATTCGCGATCGTCCACGAACGGTTCTAATTTCCGCAGTTGATCTAAATCCTTCAACCAGTCTTTACCGATTTTCTCGGAGAAGAAATCGGCGAGCTTGGGATTGCTCAGTAAAATCCAGCGGCGAGGTGTCACCCCATTCGTCTTGTTGACGAACTTCTGGGGCCACAAGCGGTAGAAGTCTCGCAAGGTGTCTTGCTTGAGCAGTTTGGTATGCAGTGCCGCCACCCCGTTGATGGCGTGCGATCCCACGCAAGCGAGGTGCGCCATGCGGACGTATTTTTCCTCTCGTTCTTCGATCAGCGACAACCGCGACACCAATTCGTCGTCGTTGGGATACCACCGCCGCACGTCTTCCAAAAAGCGGTGGTTGATTTCGTAGATAATTTCTAAATGGCGCGGCAACACGGTCTCGAACAAACTGACAGGCCACCGTTCCAATGCTTCTGGCATCAACGTGTGGTTGGTATAGGCAAAAGTCCGCTGGGTAATCCGCCAGGCGCGATCCCAATCCAAACCTTGCTCGTCTACCATCAAGCGCATCATCTCGGCAATGGCAACGGCGGGGTGAGTGTCGTTGAGTTGAATCGCTGCCTTGTCGTACAAGTTATCTAGGGAAGGATTGTGCCGCAAGTGGCGGCGCACGATGTCTTGCAGGGAACAGGAGACGAAGAAGAATTGCTGTTCTAGGCGCAGTTGTTTCCCTTGGGGGGTGTTGTCGTTGGGGTACAACACCTTAGAAATCGTCTCGGAGCGAATTTTCTCAGCAACGGCACCGTCGTAGTTTCCGGCGTTGAATTCCTGGAAGTCGAAATCGTCGCTGGCTTCGGCTTTCCACAGGCGCAGGGGGTTGACGGTGTTGGTATCGTAGCCGGGAACCGGGGTGTCGTAGGGAATGCCGATGACGGTGTGGCTGGGAATCCAGTGGTGGCGATAGTTGCCTTTAGCGTCGTGGTAGGCTTCGGTGTAGCCGCCGAATTTGACTTCGATCGACTCTTCCGGACGCGCCACTTCCCAAGGATTGCCGAACCGCAGCCAGTTGTCGGGGATTTCCGCTTGCCAGCCGTCTTTGAGGGTTTGGTGGAAGATGCCGAATTCGTAGCGGATGCCGTAGCCGATGGCGGGGATTTCCAGGGTGGCGAGGGAGTCGAGGAAGCAGGCGGCTAGACGTCCCAAACCGCCGTTCCCCAAGCCGGGATCGGGTTCTTGTTCCAGGAGTTCGTCTAAATCCAGTCCCGATTCGCGGATGGCTTGTCGGATTTCGTTGTAGAGGCGCAGGTTGATCAGGCTGTTGCCCAGATGGCGCCCCATGAGGAATTCGGCGGAGAGGTAGTAGACGAATTTGGCGTTTTGTCGATCGTAGGTGCGGGCGGTTTGGATGAAGCGTTGCAAGAGGCGATCGCGCAAGGTGTACGAGAGCGCCATGTAGAAGTCGTGTTTGGTGGCGAGGGATTCGTATTTACCTTGGAAGTAGAACAGGTGGTCGGCAAAAGCCCGTTTGAGGGTTTCGACGCTGCGTCCGGTGCGATCGTTCTCAATGGTGATGGGGCACTGGTCGAGAGAGATGAGGCGTTCATCCATAATCGTATTCTCCGTATATAGCTGTTCGCAGTTGGCAATTCGTCAAGGGATTGAGAATTCTTCTGTCATCATTCGGTTTGAGGCTTCTGTAACTCCTGCAACTTCTGGATTCTGAACTCCTTTCAATGTCCGCTTTTCCTCTCTCGATCGATCGTCGCGACCCCTGGAATCGGTAGGTGGGGGATCGGCAAATTGGTAATCTCGCCGAACCGAGAAACGCGCGTACAGACGCTCTTCCAGGAACGCCTGTACGGACGGTTCGATGCTGAAATTGCCGCTCTCGAAGCAATGGCGTTTTAACCTTTGGCTGCCATGGACAGCATGAGATCGAGCATGCGATTGGAGTAACCCCATTCGTTGTCGTACCAAGAGACGACCTTAAAGAAGTTGGAATTGAGTTCGATCCCGGCTCCAGCGTCGAAGATACTTGATCGGGGATCGGTGATGAAATCCGAAGACACTACAGGGTCTTCAGTATAACCCAGAATTCCTTGGAGTTCCCCCTCGGATGCTGCCTTCATCGCTGCACAAATGTCCGCGTAGCTAGTGGCTTTCTCCGTCCGGAAGGTGAGATCGACGGCAGAGACGTTGGGTGTGGGAACGCGGAATGCCATCCCGGTGAGTTTGCCCTTGAGTTCGGGCAACACCAGGGCAACGGCTTTCGCCGCTCCCGTGGAAGAAGGGACGATATTCTGGGAGGCTCCCCGTCCGCCCCGCAAGTCTTTTTTGCTCGGTCCGTCTACCGTGGGTTGGGTTGCCGTCATGGCGTGAATGGTGGTCATCAGACCTTCTGCCAATCCGAAGTTGTCTTGAATGACTTTGGCAACGGGGGCGAGGCAGTTGGTGGTACAACTGGCGTTGGAGACTATGGTATGGCGGGCGGGATCGTAGTTGTGATGGTTGACGCCGACCAATAATGTCGGCACTTTCTCCGGATCTTTTTCTTTGGTGGGGGCGGAAATGACCACCCGTTTGGCTCCGGCTTGCAAGTGTTTGGAGGCGCCGGCATAGTCGGTAAACAATCCGGTGGATTCGACGACGTATTCGACACCGAGTTTTGCCCAGGGCAGTTCCTCGGGGTTGCGGACGGAAACGCAAGGCACGAAGCGATCGTTGACGACGATGCCGTCGGGTTTGGCTTCTACCGTGCCGTTAAAGCGTCCGTGGGTGGAGTCGTATTTGAGCAAATAGGCGATATTTTCGGGAGGAACGAGGTCGTTAATGCCACAAAACTCAAAATCGGGATTTTCGAGTCCGGCGCGGAAGACCAGTCGTCCGATACGACCGAATCCATTAATTCCAACTTTCAGGCTTCCCATGCAAACAGGCTCCTCAAATTTTTAGATTGAATATGCGGCGATCGCGGGCGCGATCGCGCTAGGGAATGGGTCAATGGATCGATACTCAGCGAACTTCTTGCAGTCGCTTTTCATCATAGGGGCGATCAAAATGATGCTCTAATCGCGAACTACAACTTTACAAATTCTCATCTCTATCAAACCGCAATTTTGGCTCCAGGTCGTTTGATTTAAGCTTTTTCTAAGATTCCTACAGGCGGTTTGGCGGGTTTTAAAACTCAAAATTACTGGCTTTGTCAAGACCTTTTTCAAGCGAATTGATCGATTTTAAGCTAAACTTAATAAAAAGATATACAGATAACCTTGCGGTTTAATCGGCTACAGAAATTATCCGCCAATCGACGATCGTTTCATAACACAACGGGGTTCCCGTCTCTCAAATGAAGAAGAAATCCGGGGTTTAGGGGAAGCTGGGGAAGAAAATCTTTGCCAACGACAAATGACAAATAACCCATCCCGATAAAAAACAAGCCACCTTTCTCGGAGGAGAGGTGGCTCGATCGAAAAGTTAAACATTCGATCGAAATCTATTCAATTCGATGGTGCTGCTTATAGCGAGGAACCAACACCCACGTAAGAACCATAGAAAAACAAACCTACAACGGTTAAAGCGCCGAGACCGGCAATCGTGCCAACCACCCACAACGGGATTCTTCCACCTTGGGACATAACGAATGACCTCCTCTATCGTTACAAAAAGCGTTTTTTTGAGTTTTAACAAAGTTAGCGATTGACGTTCAAATCTCGGCTATTTTGGCAAATTTGCCAATGGGCGTACAGTTTAACTCGCCGATCGCTCTGAGACTTTCTACAGATTTTAGAACCGTTTCCAGTTTAGTTAAAGAAGTAACTGGAAAACAAAATTCCCAGAGTAAAAATGAGTAGTAATCCCAAATACAGCGAAGTTCGATTAAGTTCGACGGGCTGTCTGTTGGGATTAGGAGAACGGGTTGCCATGAATAACTCCTATCGCTGAATAAACTGCATCGCGGCGATCGCGCCTAAGAAGAAAACCGTCGGGACGGCCAGGGTATGCACCGCTATCCATCGGACGGTAAAAATCGGATACGAAATGGGTTCGTTAGGGGAATTGGTTGCCATGAGTCGAACTCCTGAATGTTTTACTTGCCAATAAATTGCTCGATTTGATCTTTGCTTTCAAAGCGATCGGTAACCAAGGGAATTTCCTGACGCTCTTGGGTGTAATAATCGTCGGGACGGGGCGTTCCGAAAACGTCGTACGCCAAGCCCGTTTGCACGAACAGCCACCCAGAAATAAACAGCATGGGAATCGTTAAGGCGTGAATCACCCAATACCGAATGCTGGTTACGATATCTGAAAATGGACGTTCACCAGTCGTTCCTGACATTAAAGTTTCTCCTTTTTAGTTGTTTTTCCTAGAAACTTCTCCGAGAGAGCGAGATGAGTTTTGGGAACACCAATCGACGATCCCAATCTTCAAGTCATCCCAGAACTCTCAAACTTTCATTGACCTTCTATAGCTTTTTGATGCTGGAAGACGATCGATGCTCGTATATACCCAAATACTATCATAGAAGGGCGATCGTTTCAGCGGCAAAGTCAACTTTTTCAAGGCACACTTTGCTCGAGGGGAGCGAAGAAGATCTCTGTTCGAGATCGACGACCTCAAGCCCCTTGTTGGCTGCCTCGATAGCGCAGCAACGTCCCTCGCTGACCCAAAACAAAGCCGCGCTCCTCAGACAGGAACTTCACTTTATTAAAGTTAGACGGCACGTTATCTAACTCGCGATCTTTGAGCCAGGTTTGACCGCCATCGGGACTGCACAGCAAAGTCCCGCTACCGCCGACTACCCACAGTTCATCGGGGGTGCGATAGGCTAAATCCAGCAATCCCCAACCTCCAGTTTTTTCCGGATATATCGGCTCTTGCCAATCTTCGAGACCCTCGGCTCCGGTAAACTGAATTTGACCGCCGCGAGCTAACATCCATAAATGACCGTCCGGTGTAAAGCCCATATTCTGGACGTGGCGAGCGTTAGAGCGATTGTGGGGAACCCAGGCTGTCGCGCCGGGTTCCCAGGTGGAGTAGAAATTGCCCAGAGAAGAGACGGCAATATACTGACCGTCCGGTGCGCGAGTGATATTGCGCATGGCGCCGAGGGCTTCTTCAACAGTGGCTTTCCAGGTTTTGCCGCCATCTTCAGTTCGGTAAATGGCGCCCACATCGGTGGTCATTTCCGCCAACTGCGAACCGAGTGCCACAATCGTGCGGGGATTCCCCGGCAGTTTTTTGCTGAGGGCGATGCGCGACCAAGACTTTCCGCCATCTTCAGTGTGGAGGAGGAGGGACGGTTCGCCGACGATCCATCCTTCATCTCCGGCAAAATCGATGGCGTTGAAGCGCGGGTTTTCTTCACCGAGATCTAACGCTTGCGCCTCCCAAGTTTTGCCCCCATCTTGAGTGGCAAACAAGGTGGCATTAGAACCCACCAGCCAACCGCGATCGGCATTGCTGTCGGTAAAGGCAATATCGGAAAAGGTGGATTCGGTATCCAGGGAAATTACATCCCAAGGATTGGCACTCAGTTCGGGCAACCGAGCGCACCCGGCACACAAGAGAACGGTAAAAAAGACGAAAATTAACGATTTGAGACGATTTGCGATCGCATTCATGAGGGTTTCAATTCAAGCCATATAAACTCAGCATCACAAAGAAGGCACTCAGGAGTCCGCCGAAAATCAACAAGCTCTTCTGTACGGGGGTAAGGGTGTTGACCCCCAATCCGTAGCCGAAATTTTCTTTGAATCCCGAAGCTGTGCCGCTCGGTCCGATATTGGCAAACGCTGCCGCACGAGCCGTGCAGACCGGACAGCGCCACGTTACGGGCAGTTCTTCAAAGGGAGTCCCCGGTAGAATGCCGCCGGAACTGTCGCCTTTTTCCGGTTCGTAGATATAGCCGCAAGCTCGGCATTCATACCGATCTAAAGGTTGGGCTTCCGGCTCCGCTTGGGCGGTATCGGTTGTATTCTCAAGATCTGGAGCTTCTGGAGTATCCATCGATCGGGTCTAAATGAGTAACTGAGGTTGGAATCTTAAAATTTCTGTTAAATATTATTACACGATTTGGTAATTGGTCGTCGCTCGCGGGTCATCGGTCAAACTCCGAACCCCAAATACCAAACGGCTAATGCTGATAATCTGGATCGGTGGATACTTAGAGCTTTTTAAGAATGGGTTATGTCAAATTTACCGACTTCTGAATCTACACCGGAAATGCCGGACAAGCAGCCTGCGGGGGCTGCATCCGATCCCAATCGTTCTGCCAAGGCGCGGCAATTGCTGGGCATGAAGGGCGCCCAAGCTGGAGAGACCAATATTTGGAAAATCCGGCTGCAATTAATGAAACCCATCACCTGGATTCCCCTAATCTGGGGTGTGGTTTGCGGGGCGGCGTCTTCGGGCGGTTACGTTTGGAACTTGGAAAATTTTGCGATCGCCGCGTTGTGCATGCTGATGTCGGGTCCGCTGCTGGCGGGGTATACCCAAACGTTGAACGATTTTTACGATCGCGAAATTGATGCCATTAACGAACCCTATCGCCCGATTCCCTCGGGGGCAATTTCCGTTCCTCAAGTGGTGACTCAAATTTTAGTCTTATTAGGTGCGGGTTTGATCGTGGCGATTGCCCTGGATCGGTGGGCGGGACATGAATTCCCCACGATGACGGTTTTAACGCTCTTGGGCGTGTTCTTAGCGTATATCTATTCTGCACCGCCGTTGAAGTTGAAGCAAAATGGCTGGTTGGGGAACTATGCTTTGGGTGCGAGTTATATTGCGCTGCCTTGGTGGGCGGGTCAAGCTTTGTTCGGGGAACTGACGCCGACGATCGTGGTGTTGACCTTATTCTACAGTTTGGCGGGATTGGGGATTGCTATCGTTAACGATTTTAAAAGTGTGGAAGGCGATCGCCAGTTGGGGTTAAAATCTCTGCCCGTGATGTTCGGCGTGACAACGGCGGCGTGGATTTGCGTGTTGGCGATCGATATTTTCCAAGTGGGCGTGGCGGGATATTTAATGAGTATCCAACAAAATCTCTACGCCACGATTTTATTACTTTTGGTGATTCCGCAAATTACCTTTCAGGATATGTATTTCCTGCGCGATCCGCTGAAAAATGACGTGAAATATCAAGCCAGCGCCCAGCCGTTTTTGGTGTTGGGAATGTTGGTGACGGGATTGGCGATCGGTCATTCTGGGTTGTAAAAGTTTCCCCGGTGGCGATTGTTAGCGATCTGGGTTTTTCGGGCAAAATCCAGATCGCCGTTTCATCAACTCTTAATTGATCCGATCTTCTAGTTCTTTATCATGAGTTATTAGTCCTTTGTTATGCGTGAAAATGACCGACCCCAAACTCCTAACATGACCGATTCCATCGTTTCTGCTCAATGGCTGTCCGATCATCTCGACGATCCCGAGGTGGCGATCGTCGATTGTCGTTTTTCCCTCGCCGATGAAGATTTGGGACGCCAACAGTATCTCGCCTCTCACATTCCCGGTGCGTTTTACCTCCACCTCAACCGCGATCTCTCCAGTCCCGTCGGCGAACGTGGCGGACGCCATCCCCTCCCCAACCCGGCAGAACTCGCCGAAAAATTTGCCAACATCGGCATTCGATCGCCTCAAACCCTCGTTGTTGCCTACGACGATTCTCGCTTTGCCTTTGCTTCCCGCCTGTGGTGGTTGCTGCGCTATTTGGGACACGACAACGTTGCCGTCCTGGATGGCGGGTTTTCTCAGTGGCAACAGCAAGGCTATCCCGTGACTGCCGAACTGCCAGACCCCAAACCCGGCGAGTTTGCGGTGCGACTCCGCCCGGATTGGGTTGTGGATATCGCAGGGGTGAAAGCCCGGAAAGATTTACCGGGAGTCGTGTTGGTGGATTCTCGCGAACCCGGACGCTACCGCGGGGAGTACGAACCCATCGATCCCATTGCCGGACACATTCCCGGTGCGGTCAATTATTGCTGGCAAGAGGTGACGGACGATCGCGGTTTCGTTAAATCGGCAGCGGAACAATGCCAACACTGGCAGGCGCTAGAGTCGGCAGAGGAGGCGATCGTCTATTGCGGTTCCGGCGTCACGGCGTGCGTGAACCTGCTCTCCCTCCATCTGGCAGGGGTTCCCAACGCCAAACTCTATGCAGGGAGTTGGAGCGATTGGTGTTCCTATCAAACATCGACGACGAACTGATTCCAGATAATACGAACGATCGTTCTCCGATTTCGATTCTCGTACGATAAGTTGACATGGCTGCGCCATGGAGATAGAGTACCACAAGGCTGAAACGCCGTCAACTCGTTCCCTTATTGATTCTAATCTCAATAAAATCGGCGAAATTGAGGGGGTTTTGGGGAAGACCGAGGGTTGGAGACTCGAATTTTCGATCGATCTCGCGACCTCTCCCCTCAAATCTAAAAAATCGGTTATGCTAAGTTGCAGCGAAACTTTATCCGCAAATTTCTCTATTTAAACACCTTTAATACATGAACGTTTTACTTCTCTATCCTCGGTTTCCTAAAAGCTTTTGGTCGTTTGAAAAAACCCTGGAACTGTTAAATCGCAAGGCAATGTTGCCGCCTTTGGGATTAATTACCGTTGCTGCGTTGTTACCGCAGGAGTGGAACTTCAAACTCGCCGATCGCAATATTCGCGAAGTCACCGAAGCCGAATGGAACTGGGCAGATGTGGTATTGCTATCTGCCATGATCGTGCAGAAAGAAGACTTATTATCGTTAATTCGGGAAGCCAAACGCCGGAATAAAAAAGTTGCCGTTGGCGGTCCGTATCCCACCTCTATTCCCGATGACGCACTCGGAGCCGGAGCGGATTATTTAATCTTAGATGAAGGGGAAATTACCTTACCGCTCTTTGTCGAGGCGATCGAACGGGGAGAACCTGCGGGAATTTTCCGATCGAACGGCACCAAACCCGACGTGACCGCTACCCCAATTCCCCGCTTCGACTTATTAGAATTCGATGCCTATTCCGAAATGTCGGTACAGTTCTCGCGCGGCTGTCCCTTTCAATGCGAATTCTGCGATATTATCGTCCTTTACGGTCGCAAACCCCGCACCAAAACTCCGGCACAATTGCTCGCGGAACTCGATCGCCTTTACGAACTCGGGTGGCGGCGCAGTATTTTTATGGTCGATGACAACTTTATCGGCAACAAACGCAACGTTAAATTACTGCTCAAAGAACTGCAACCGTGGATGGTGGAACACCGATATCCTTTCTCCTTCGCAACTGAAGCTTCGGTGGATTTAGCGAAAGACCAAGAGTTGATGGATTTGATGGTTGCCTGTAATTTTGGGGCAGTATTCCTCGGCATTGAAACGCCAGATGAAGAAAGTTTAACCCTAACTCAAAAATATCAAAATACTCGCGAATCCTTGAGCGAATCGGTTAAATCGATCGCCCGATCGGGGTTGCGCGTCATGGCAGGATTTATCATCGGTTTCGATAACGAAAAACCCGGTGCGGGACGGCGCGTTGTGGAATTTGTCGAACAAACGTCGATTCCCACGGCAATTTTCAGTATGTTGCAAGCACTTCCCGATACGGCGCTGTGGCATCGCTTGGAAAAAGAAGGACGACTGCGCAGTAAATCGGCAAATATCAACCAAACGACGTTAATGAACTTCGTTCCCACTCGTCCTTTAGAAGATATCGCTCGCGAGTATATCGATGCGTTTTGGGAACTGTACGATCCGCAGAAATTTCTCGATCGCACCTACCGTCATTTTCTACTGTTAGGGGAAGCTACCTATCCGAAAAAAGGAAAATCTTCGAAGAAAAAATTAGATTGGTTGGCGGTGCGAGCTTTGTTGACGATCGCGTGGCGACAAGGCATCGTTCGGGAAACTCGCTGGCAATTCTGGCGCAATTTGTGGAGTTTGTATCGTCGTAACCCCGGCGGAATTAGCAGCTACCTGGGAGTGTGCGCTCAAATCGAACATTTCTTAGACTATCGCGAATTGGTACGCCAAGAAATCGAAGCGCAATTGGCGGATTATTTAGCCGAAGAAGCGAAGTTAGAGGCGGCAAAACGGCAAGGTTCAAAACGGCCAGCAGAAGTTGCTAAAACTTAGCTTCGACTTAGTGATCGCTGAGATTATAGTGCGGTATACCTAGAAGAAGGGCGAATGCCATTCGCCCCTATAATTGGGGTTCATCAAACGTACCTCATCTAATTGAGAAACGCTATACACCCATTAGACATCTCCAGAAATTAATGAAGACCCCTCTCCAAACCTCTCCAGCAAAAAAGGGGCTAGGGGGAGGTCGGAGAGAGGCTTTAGAAGCCCCATTTCAATAACAAACCTTTTCCTTTACCCCTTCCTCATTAGGATCGGGGGAGGTTAGGTCTGAATCTTTTCCGGAGATGTCTATTACCCATTCCCCATGACCATCGCCTCAACTTCCGATAAAAACCGCGCTTCTTGTAAAATCTGGTACAAATTAACCTGGTGTTCGAGCAAGCAAGCGTGACCGCTTTGGGGAAGGATGATCGAGCGAGCTTTGGGTAACGTTCTCGCCAGATTTTGGGCTTCGGAAATGGAGGGTAAGAGGCGATCGTTCTGACTGGCAATCACGAGGGTCGGTCGATCGATTTGGCGCAGTTGAGCGGTGGTGGCTGCAAAAACCCGCAAGAGAGATAACCGCCAACTGGCAGTGGCTGGAGATACCGATTGCATGGCTTTCAGCAGCTTTTGTTGTGCGTCTTGAGACACCCGTTCCCACGAGGCTAAGTAGGGTAACAATCCGATCGCCGATAGTTGGTAAAAGGACTCGGGAAACCAGCGAATGAGCGGCGTTCCCCAGGTCATCCAAGGGCGTTGTTTGAAGGAAGATGCCGGATTGACCAAAATCAGCCGATCGACAAGCTGAGGGGCTTGTAACATCACCTGAAGCGCCAAACATCCGCCGAACGATTCGCCGCACAAATACACCGTTCGATTCGCGCGATCGATCAATTCGGTTTGAATGGCATTAATCGTGTGACTGGCTAACTCGAACCAACTACTAAAATCATCGTGCTTGGGAAGGGTCAAACACCGAATATCGAAGGTGGGTTGCAGGTGGGGAATTTGTAAGTGTAAGAGTTCTCCCGAACCGTCCATTCCCGGCAAATAGACGAATAAAGGACGATGGGGAGAAGGATTGCGGGGGGAAATTAAGCGCATCGATCGTGAGTTCAGGAGTTCAGAATTTCAGAAGTTCAGAAGTTGGTAGGGTGCGTTGAGGAACGAAACGCACCATTCAAGGAGTTCGGGAGTTCAGGACAATAAAGAGCCGGGGAGGCTGTCTTGAGAAGGAGACACGGGGATACGGAGACGCGGAGATCGTGAAGGCGAAAGCGCAAATCCCCAAATAACGAATGACCAATGACGAATGACAAATAACCTATTACCCCATTTTGCATCCCTGACGGACGAGGGTGGTAATTTCGTCGTGGCAGAAATCGACTAAATGGGCGATCGTGGTTTTGGCTTTTCTGCCGTGGTAAGCTTGGCGTACGGCTGGGGTAATCCAGTAGGGACGACCGATGAGAATCGATAAACGGTGGTAAAGAACCATCGGATGCCAACTCCACCGATCAAACAGCGGTTCGGTGGGATCGAACAAGCTGAGGAATTTGACAGGCATGGAGGGTTGGATCGTTTCCTGAGTCGAAGCGATCGCCACGGGTAGCACCGCTAAATTCTCTACGGGCGATCGTAACGCTAAATGGGCGAACCCGCGATGAAATTCTCCCACTTGCCAGGGACGGGTCGTTTGCACCATCGGTTGCGCCCCTTCGGGAAACACGCCCACGACTTGTTGGGATTGTAGCAGCGAACTGCCCTGACGGACAAAACTGTGTTGTCGCTTCTCGGGTTCCGACAAGGGAAAGCACCCCAAATAACTAACAAACTCCCGCATCACGGGAACTTGACCCATATAGTGATGGCAGGCAAACCGAATCGGACGTCCCAACGCCGCCATTAATACCGGAGCATCCATAAAACTGCGATGGTTGCTGACCAATAACACGGGGGTATCGATGGGAATGCGATCTTCGTAGTGGACGAACGTTCGCGTCCCCATCGCTGCCAAAAATCCCCGAGAGAGTTGTAACGGACTTTGTGACATCCTTAATTTAAATTCACAACTATCTCTAGTGTACGGTTCGATCGCAGGTCGGGAAACGTCCGTAGGGGAGAAGACAGTTTCCGCTGAAGGGGGGTGACGACGAACCACTAATCACGAACAAACCAGGGATTCAGCTTTTCGCTGCGGCTCGGCACTCAACATTTTCTGCATTTGCCCTTTTGCAAAAGTGCATAGGTCTGCTTTCCCCAGAAGTATATGCGAGTAGAGCAGGCAAAACACCCGTTCTTCTGCAATTTTGCAGCAAAGTGCATAGCTCTGATGTTCTCAGAAGTATGTGTGCTTAGAGACGACACAACTGCCAATCGATCGAACTTCGATTCGCAGTTGTGTCTCTCCACGGGTAATCCTTTCTCAGTGGCAACCACCCGCCTAGGGTTTAAAACCTAGGCTAAATAGCTAAAGTCTTCTAAAGAAGACTGAAATTTTCTTCCAGTCCATTTTAATGGAGTTTGGCTATTAGCCGGGAGCTTAAGCTCCCGGCGGGATGCGAGCCTCACGAACGACGGTGCAAGATCTCAGTTCTAATCCAACACAATTTCCCATATTCATCAGAAGGAAAAATCATGGTAGATGCTGGAAATCGAATGAGTACGGCACTGGATGTAGGTGCTCTTGTCGGTCAAGTTTCGTTTG
>DVED01000200.1 GCA_015295945.1 Oscillatoriales cyanobacterium M59_W2019_021
GACTATAAATGTACGTCGAGACAGAGTAAGACAACCTCGGTTGCTTCCGTCAATGAAACGTAAAGAATCACCGCTCCTTTAGGGCGGTGAGTATGTCAATAATGACCCTTAAACCGCTGTTTAGCAGCTTGAAACGCATCTTGCATGGCGGCTTGAATTTTTTGGGGATCGGGTTTTTTACCGCCCATTAAGTCGCCGAAGTAGACGCAAGCACCTTCCCCTAAACCCCAAGTGTAGGCGAAAGCCCAGGAAGCAGCGATCGCACTACCCAATCCGGGAACGAATTTGATCAGTTCTCGACCGATGGCTTGGGCGACGAACCCTCCAGCAATGGCGCTAACCAATCCCCCCGCTTGCGACGGCGTCAAGGTTTGCCCGTATAATTTTCCCAATAACCCCACCATCGACACTTGCAAGGCTGTCAAAACAGGCATGGTGGCGAAGGGTAGCGGCACGGCGGCAAGGGTGGCGGCAATGGTGGCGAAGGCGAGAATGTACCGCCGTCCCACATCTCGGTAGAGATTGCCGATGCGATCGCCCTCTTCTTCGTCTAAAAGCTGGTAAATCGCCCGCGATTGGGCTTCGGGAAGCAAATCCGCTAGGGCGTCGCGCAAGGCGTCCAAGCCGTAAAATACCGGGCTGTAGCCGTCTTCTTCTAGGGTAAAATCCAGAAGTACCGCTCGATCGAACAATCCGGAGAAGTCTTCTTGCAAAACGGCAAAGGCTCGCTTGACATCTTCTACCTCGGGAGGATAGTCGGGATGGTCGTCCAGGTTCGGTGGGTAGGCTTCGTGCAAGCACGTCACCGCCAGCAAACCGGGAACGTTGGGATACGCCTCGCGCAGTTGTCCGGCAACTTGTTTGAGGCTGTCGGTGGCGAAATCGTTAATTTTCACCGTCAGAATCCAGATCCGGGCTAAACCTCGATCTTGCTGCAAATCCGCCATCAGTTCGGCGACGATTTCCCCGGCATCGGAGTTGACATCTCCCAATCCGACGGTATCGGTAAAGATCAGAAGCGGGAGATCTTCGGAGGGGTAGGCATAGCGTTCGGTGTGCTGGGTGTGCGGTCGAAATCCCTGCCCGACAATCTCCGCCGACACCCCCGTCAGTCCCCGGACGATCGAACTTTTCCCCGCTTGCGGTTTGCCGATCAGTAGTGCTTCGGTGGTGGGGAGTCGATCTCGAACGGCGGATAAAATTTCGGCAATTCGCTCGTCGCTGACGCTAAACCAACGCACGGCAGTTCGGGCAGCGCGATCGATCGGCAACCATCGAGTTAGACGATTCGTCACGTCTTGCCACACGTCCACCACCAGATTCGAGCCGGATTCCTTTGCCCCACCCTCTTCCATCTCCCGGATCGGTTGCGGCTGTGCCTCTAAAGGTTCGGAATCGCGTCGATCTGTCATCTTGAAATTGGGGGTTTGGGGTTTGGGGTTGGTTATTGGTTGTTCGTTATTGGTAAATTCCCATTACCCATGACCCATGACCCATTACCCCTCTACCGTTTTCGCCTGTTCTCGCTGTTCCCGTTTTTTGCGATCGGCATTCAAGATATCTGCCATCACGATTTGCGCCTGTGCCATTTTTTCCAAGTTGCTGCGGTACAGTTCTAAATCTTTCTTCAATTTCTCAGCCGATAAGTTGAGTGCTTTGGCGATCGGCTCTAAAGCTTCTTCCAGTTTGGCAGTTTCTTTCACGAAATCGCCATCTGCCAGTTCCAACAGGGAATATAAACCGATGGCAAACAAGCGGCTGTATTTGAAATTGGGATTTTCGGCGATCGCCCTTACGGTGGCTTCGACTTCGCCGCTGTCTCCGGAACTTTTAGCCAGGCTGAGAACGCCGAGGATTTCGTCTGGCGACACGCGAGTCGCCCAAGATTCGAGCGCTTCCGCATCTCGGCGATAGTGTTGCGGATCTTTGCCCAAGGCTTGACAAAGTGCTTGAAAAATCGAGGCTTTATCCGCTTCGGGTCGGTAGCCGCTCATGAACCGATCGAACGACGAGACGACCCCCAACGCATAAATGGGATCGTACTGAAAATCGGCGTTGACGGAAAGCAAGTGCATCTCCACCATCAACTCCTCTACCACTCGGCGGTAGATGGAGTTAATCGGTCGGGAATGAATGGTATAAAATGCGCGCTTGGTATCGGAAACGGTGGGGACTTTATCCACTGGAAAATTTTGGGGTGTATATTCGGTCATATCTGGGTCTGAGTCGTCCTCTGCCCGCATCGATCAGCAGTTCGTGCGGTTTGTGAGGATGGGCTAGCCCCATTTTCCCCACAGACAAGTGCTGAAGGGGAATGTTAAGTATTCGACGCCGATCGCTCTTGTGGGAAACCCCATCGGCATCTCTGAGATCGCACAGTTAGGCTCGAGCCAACGATCGGTTAACTGGCTACATTACGAGGCAGTCCTTCGAGAGCTTCTTCTTCGGTCTCGAAGATTTCAAACACGGAATCCATCATCGTCACTTCAAAGACGAGTTTAGCCTCGGGATGGACGTTACAGATGCGGAAAGTCCCTTTGACTTTATCGGCATCTCGCATTCCGGCAACCAACGAGGTCAAACCCGAACTGTCGATGAAGTTGACCTGACCTAAATTAACGACAACGTGATGGCTCAGCTTCGAGATACACTCTTGCAACTTCAGGCGAAATTGCCAAGCTGTGGTAATGTCCAATCGACCCGTGGGGGTGAGGACGATCGCGGTTAAACCATCTGGAGTTGTGTGGGTTTTTTGCTCGATTTGGATCACTGACCCTCCCTCGAAATAACGAACGCTGCGGTTCCCCTGGATCTGGGTGTCGGTCGCTACCCAGGAACCCGAACACGATTGTAGCGACCATAATTTATTATGACATTTCGAGAGATCGTGTCTTCCGAGAAACGTCACCAAAAAGTCGGGCGGCTAACCCGCGACTGCACGAACGGGCAGATGCCTCGTCCGCTCGATCGTCGATGCCTCCAGCCTAGATTATACTGAATCTCGTTCGTTCGGACAGTTGCTCCCCCAAAAGAAATCTTTAAGGGTTGGTCATTGGTCAATTGTCATTGGTCATTTGGGGTTTGGGGTTTGTTAGTGGTTAGTTGTTCTCTTCCCCTGCCGCCCCTGCTCCCCCTGCTCTCTATTCTGAACTCCTGCAACTCCTGTAGGCGCAGCCAGTGCGAAGCACTTACTCCTGAACTCCTTCTCCTAAAAGATATTCAAAATTCTCAGAATCGAGAAGGGCGGCAGCAGCTGCTCGACGGTATCGGTGAAGGAACTCAATCCGGAACGTCCCACCAGAATCACGTCGTTGGGTCGCAGGCTGGGATTGTTTTGGTCGTCGATGCCCGCACTCAAATCCACCTCGATTTCTCGTCGTTCTACCGTGCCGTCGGGGTTGAGGCGCACCAGTTCCACTTTGCCTTTTTTGGCGCGGTTGTTGAAGCCTCCGGCAGCCATAATCGCTTGATTTAAGGGAGTATTGGGCGGCACTTCCACGGTTCCCGGCTGCCCGACTTCGCCGATGACGTTGACAGGCATGGCGTCGGGGGAGAAGCTGGCTGAGGCAATTTCAGCGGCTTCTGTGGGGGTGAGGGCTGTGGCGGTGGGAATGACGATCGTATCTCCCGGTTGGAGGAGGACGTCCTGTTGTAGGTCGCCGCCTTGGAGGAGTTCCCACAAATCCACATCGATCGTCCGTTCGGTGCCTTCTCGGGTAATCCGACGCACGGTGATGTTGCGAACGTCGGCGAGTTGGGTGATGCCTCCGGCGACTTGAATGGCGCGGGTGACGGTGGGGAGCGATTCTTTGCCGGTGTTATCGGTTTCGCCGTTGACGATGTGGGGTCCCGGACGCGCCACTTCGCCGACGACAGCAACATTCAAGGGTTGGGTGAGATCGGCGGCAAAACTGGCGGCGGCGAGGTTTTGGGCTTGGGTAGTGTCGATTTCGGTGGCGGTGGGGATGATGATGGTGTCTCCGGGTTGCAAGAGGGGATCTTGCGATCGATCGCCTTCTCTCAACAGCCGCCACAAGTCGATATTCAGGGTTTGCGACTGACCGCTGCGGGTGAAGCGGCGGACTTCGACTTGGCTGATGTTTGCCGTTGGGGTGACGCCTCCGGCAACTTCTAAAGCGCGCGTGAGGCGGGGTTGTTCTCCGTTGCCACTGACGTCAACGGTGTAGGAACCGGGACGCGCCACTTCGCCGACGACGACGACGTTTAGGGGTTGGGTGTATTCGGCGGCAAAACTGGCGCTGGCAACTTGGGAGGCTTCGTTTAAGTTAACTTGGGTGGCGGTGGGGATGGAGAGGGTGTCGCCGTCGCGCAGGGCGATATTTTGGGAGAGATCGTTGCCTTGCAGGAGATCCCACAAGTTGACGGTGAGGACGCGCGCCCGCCCTCCGGGATCGGTACGGCGGACTTTAACGCGGCGCAGGTCGGCGGATTGGGTCACGCCTCCGGCTTGTTCGATGGCGTCGGTGACGGTGGGAAATTGGGCGTTTTCGGTGAGGGAGATGGTATAGGTTCCCGGATTGTTCACTTCCCCGGATACGGCGAGGCGCAGGGGACGGGGAACCAGTAAGCTGACGGTGATGCTGGGTCGGCGGACGTAGTAGGAATAGGCGTTTTGCAGGGCAGCGGCGGCTTGTTCCAGGGTGAGGTTCGCCAGGTTGACTTGGCCGACGAGGGTGAGGTTGACCGAACCATCGACGAGAACTTGGGTTTCTCCGGTGTATTCGGGGAAGTTGAGGAAATCGATTTTTAGGCGATCGCCCGCGCCCAGGCGGTATTCTTCACCCCTCGCCGCGTTGAAGGCAACGGGAGTGGGGGATTTCGGCTGAGATTTAGTGGAAACCGGGGTGGGGGAAGGAGGAGGCGTGGAGACTTCGCGATCGGCGGGCGGTGCGTCGTCGAAGGAGGGGAGGGGTGAGGGTTCGCGGGTTTGGGCTGTTTCGTCGGCGGGAGAGGCTGGGGCATTTTGTCCGGCGAGGAAGGCAGCGAACCACGGGGGACGGGGAACGGGTCGCGGTAGGGTATTGCTTCTAGAGGTTGGGCTGGGTGGGGGAGCCGGAACGTTCGGGGTCGATCTCGCTTCTGGGCGAGACGGCGCGACCTCGGCTGATTTCGAGTTCGGCTCGGTGGGGGTGGAATGGGTCAGGGCAGGGATGGCAAGGGTGCCGACGGTACACAGGGCAACGAGAGACAATCGCATCATCAAATCGAGTTTTTAAGAGGATCGTTTTGCCGAGTCGAGTCGATTTAGCAGTCAGCCATCAGAGATCGGCTTTTAGTTTACAGCCGCGAGCCAATGTTTTAATCCATGCGGATTGCTATCTCAAGGGATCTATAAAAGAATAAAAAATCGCTCGATCTCGGATGCTTTTTGGGCAGAAATAGTGTTTTTACTATTATGGCTCTAGACTTTCGATTTGACTATATTTTCTTCAATTTTTTTAAGATTTCCTCTAAGGTTTCGGGAGAAATCCAGCCTTTTTGAATGGCAATCTCTCCGAATTTCAAACAGGTTTGATGCTGTTCGTTCAGGATGCTTTCGATTTTTCGATCGTTAAGAATTTTTGCGAATTTCAGATAATAGCCGAGGGGACAATCCGACTGGAGGAGATCGAACGGCGGTAAGGTCGTCGCGAAAAAGTCGATGGTTTCGGCAGGTAAAATCCCTTGGTTGACGAGGATTTCACCAAAGCGTAAGGGCTTTTTTGCGGCTTTTTGCAGGGCGAGAATCCGGTCGATTTGTGCTTCGGAAAGTAACCCTGCCTGACGGAGTCTTTGTCCGATGGGAAGGCTGACAGACGGCGATCGATCGACGGGAGGGGAACCGCTGTCGAACTCAAGGGATGGAATCGAAGGTGCGGTCAAACTCGAGCGGACGACGTGTAAGTATTGTTGGGCGATCGTTTGGGGGGTAAAATGCAATTTGAGATAGCGGCGACCCGATCGCCCCATTTGTTCGGCTTGGTGGGGATTTAAAGATAAAAAATGCAGAAATTCGGCTAAACCATCACCGTCCCCTGGCTCGAAGGTCGAACCGCATTTCGCATCTTTTAAAAGCTGGCAAAGATAGGAATGAGGTTCGCAAATTGCCGCGATCGGTCGCCCCGCAGCTAACATCCCATAGAGTTTGCCGGACACGACTAACCCTTCTAAATTTTGGGCAATACTGACTACAGAAACATCGCCAGCCGTGAGAGAGTAGGGCCAGACGTGTGGGTCTAGATCGGGTAAAAATCGGCAATTTTGCAAACCGAGTTTTTGGACTTTTTTGAAACATTCGCTAGATTTTGCGCCGTCTCCGATAAAGACCAACTGAAGGGGTTCGTCGCGCAGTCTTTCGGCAGCCTTGAGAATGGTCTCCATTTCGTGACTGCGACCTAAACTTCCCGAGTATAAAACGGTAAAGCGGTCGGCGAGATCGTGCTGGCGGACGAACCAATTGTCCGATTTGGGTAGGGGGCGAATCCAGTTGGGATCGGCACAGGTGTGAATGACGGAAATTTTATTGGCAACCTGCGGGCATTTGGCGATCGCCCGCTCTTTCATAGTAGAACTGAGGACGATAATTCCGCTCGATTTCTGCCAAATTTGGCGGTTGAGCGCGTCCCACAATTTCACCAGCCAATGCTGGGCTCTCACCACATTGAGGGCAACAGCCACATCCGGATATAAAGCATAAATCAAACAGATATAAGGAACGCCAAAACACAGATGGGCTAAGTATCCCAACAAGGGTAAAAAGGGGGGAGCGCTGGCGATCAGGAGAACGTCACCGCGCCAACTGGATTGAACCAGTTGCAAACCCGCATGGAGGAAAAAGAGCAAACCGTTGAGGGTTTTACTGCGAATTTGCTTCGACCCAAAGCGAGTGGTTCGCGATCGCTTGATTTGCAGCCGTTCCCATCGCTCGAGTGCAGGAGCGGTGGCTGTGGAAAACGCAGATCCGGGTTGTCCCGCGAAAATGCGTATGTCTAACCCCAGTTCGACCAACTGGGCGGCGAGTTCCTGGATGAACTGACCGGTGGCGTCGTCATCCGGCGGGTAGAACTGATTGACGATCGACAGTCGCAGCGGTGTCGGGGGTTGGGAGGACACCGGTTTGAAGCCTTGGCTGGCGCTCGGATCTGGCTGAAATCGCCACCCGTTCGCCATCTTCCCCATGTTGGTTTTCCAATCGTGCATCACGTTATTTCTATAGTTAGAAAACTATTGAGATTTGCACTCAACACCCTGGGTAAAAGCTGGCAGCCATTCCGTCCGATCAGATACTTGCGAAACGGTCTCCGTAAAATAGGAGTTCTCGCAATTTCCCAACTCGTCCAATTGTGGAAGCACTCGTCCGGCTACTCTCGGATGTGTTGCATCACTGACGTTTGAAGTCGAAGAGGGTTCCGTCAAACTCAATATTTCTACGGATGTTTGGTCTCTCCATCAGGTCTGCATACTTTGTTCCAATATGTCAATTTTTGAGAATGACCGCAAATATACGGAGACCCGTCTTGATGATTTCTTTAAAAAAAAGGGGGTTTTGCCCGACTAGCTTTACAGTTACTTTAAAAAGATTTGACTGGAATCGATCGACTGTCCCCACATTGATTGAGGTTTGCATGGTCTCTTAAGCGAAAACCTCGCATGGGGGGGCGGGTAACGGCGGATACTCTCAAAATTGGGTATCAAACCTGGAGATCGCCGCCATTGCCTATCCTTCGGAATCTGAATGTCTGGACTCGCGTTCTGTCGTTTACTGCTCGATTTCCAATTTCATGCGTTCGAGAGTTTCGTGCATGCGCTCGAACATTTGCTGGGCAGTAATGCCAAATTGCCCCAACTGGGTATTGAGTTGCTGGACGGTCATTTGCGCCATGAAATCTTCCGACAGTTCAAAGCGTTTCATGAAAATGCGATAGCGTTCCATAATCGCTTCCATCTGTTCGATGTACTGCTTTTTGCCTTCGCGATCGAACTTTCCGTACTTACTCCCCAGTTGTACGAGCGATTGATAATCTTCAAATAACTTTTTGGCTTCTTGTTGAACGATATCCGAATCAAAAAATCCCATATTAATTTCCACCGTACTGTTGCGAACCGACCCGATCTGCCGACGATGGAAGGGCTTGCCCTCCGGCTGAGATCGGTACCGTTTTGATTAAAAGATATTATGACATCGAGCGATTGGGTGCGGAGATGGGAGACTTCGATTTCCGCCAAAAGAACGAAGAGCGAATCCTTGCCCATTTCAACGCACGTTAGCTGCAGAAGGAGTTCGGAATTTCTTCCTGATCAATCTTAAAACAGCTTTCAGGTGGGTTCAAATCTTCTCGGGTTCGGATTCCATCACTCTGTCGGCAATGAAATCAGAGCTTCCACGCAGACCCTCGCGAAGGGCGCGGCTGCCGTGTCACAATGTTGAGAAAACTCGTAAGTCTCAAATCACATGATGAGAATCTCTGCACAGCTACAGTCGGCTTTGGCGCGGGGAACGGCGCTGAAAGTCATTAGCGGTTTGACCAACTTCGATCGCCATCGGGTGGCATTCGTCGTCAAGGCTGCCGAAGCCGGCGGAGCCACCTTTGTGGATATCGCTGCCGATCCGGACTTGGTACGGCTGGCGAAAAGCCTGACTCGTTTGCCGATTTGCGTCTCTGCCGTGGAACCAGAGGCATTCGTTCCGGCGGTGGCAGCCGGTGCCGATTTAATCGAAATCGGGAATTACGATGCTTTCTACGCCGAGGGTCGTCGTTTTGAAGCCGAGGAAGTCTTGCAACTGACCCGACAAACGCGATCGCTCCTACCCGACATTTGCCTTTCCGTCACCGTTCCCCACACCCTCCCCCTCGACGAACAAGTGCAACTGGCACAAGATCTGGTGGACGCGGGGGCGGACATCATCCAAACGGAAGGCGGAACCAGCAGCCAACCCACCCATAGCGGGACTTTGGGGTTAATTGAAAAAGCAGCCCCCACCTTGGCGGCGGCTGCGGAAATTTCCCGCGCGGTTTCCGTTCCCGTCCTTTGCGCGTCGGGGATCTCTAGCGTAACCGCTCCGATGGCGATCGCGGCAGGAGCGTCGGGTGTCGGCGTCGGTTCGGCGATCTCGCGCCTGAATAGCGAAGTGGCGGCGATCGCGACGGTGCGCGGTTTGGTCGAAGCGCTGGCAACGACACGGCACGCGAAGAGCGAGCGCTAAAGGCAGCGAATGAAGCTTCTTTCCCTTGGGTTGTGAATCCCCTCTCCCTCTCCCCTCTGCCAACTCTGGGAGAGGGGAGAGGGATACCGTTAAATGTGGAGTCCCGGCTCTCATTCAAATTAAGTGCCATTACCGATTACCGATTACCGATTACCCAAACCTTTTCGCCGATCGCGATTTGTTAACCTTAATTTTCGGGAAGTCTTCTACATTAAAATAGGCGCGTTCGAGATCGAGTCTCGCTCCTGAAGCTCGATCTTTTTGACGATCCTCGGCAACGCATCTTCGCGTTGCTACAACCTAAGAGTACCCTTAGATCGAACCGATTTTGTATGAAGCCTTTCACGCATCGGACGAAAATCGTCGCCACTCTCGGTCCGGCGAGTCGATCGCCCGAAATTCTCAAACAAATGGTGCGATCGGGCATGAGTGTCGCCCGGTTGAATTTTTCTCACGGTAGTTATGAGGATCACGCACGCACGGTGGTGCTTCTGCGATCGGTATCCCAAGAACTCGATACTCCCATCACCTTGTTGCAAGACTTGCAAGGTCCGAAAATCCGCGTGGGTCAGTTACCCGGTGGCGAGATGGATCTCATTGCCGATCGCTTTGTCACCCTCGTTCCGGTGGAGGCATTTGACAACCAACCGGATACCGTTCCCATCGATTATCCCCATCTCGCCGAAGAAGCCACTCCCGGCACGCAAGTTCTGCTCGACGACGGATTGTTAGAGTTGGAGATCGAAGCGGTAGACGATCCGGCAGTGCGGTGTCGGGTTGTGGAAGGGGGTATTCTCAAAAGTCGCAAAGGGGTGAATTTACCCTCGCTGAACTTGCGCCTGCCGTCGCTGACCGACAAAGACAAGCAAGATTTGGCATTTGGCATTTCTCGAGGCATCGACTGGGTATCCTTGAGCTTCGTCCGCCAGGGGGAGGATATTCGCACGCTGAAAGCCTTTCTGGCAGAAAAGGGGGCTGCCGACATTCCGGTGATTGCTAAAATCGAAAAACTCCAGGCGATCGCCAATTTTCCCGAAATTCTGGCAGAATGCGATGGCATCATGGTCGCGCGGGGCGACTTGGGGGTGGAAATGAATCCCGAAAAAGTGCCGATGTTGCAAAAGCAAATCATTCGCGCCTGCAACCAAAAAGGCATCCCCGTGATTACGGCAACCCAAATGCTTGACAGCATGATTCGCAATCCCCGACCCACCCGTGCCGAAGCCAGCGACGTTGCCAATGCCATCATCGACGGCACGGATGCGGTGATGCTGTCGGGAGAGTCTGCCGTCGGCAAGTACCCGGTTAAAGCAGTGGAAATGCTTGCTAAAATCGCCACTGATATCGAACCGGAGATCCAATTCGTCAACCATCCTCCCGACGACACCGACGACACTCACGCCCTCAGCGAAGCGCTCAATACCATCGATCGCATCCTCGATTTGCGCTGCATTACCTGCCTGACGACGACGGGTTACACGGCACTGATTGCCGCTGCCGAACGTCCCAAAGCGCCCGTCATCGCCTTTACCCCCAACCTTCAGGTTTACCACCGCTTGAACTTGGTGTGGGGCGTCCAACCCTTGCTGTTGGAGGGACCGGAAGATTCGATCGAGGGCTTGATCCGACAGATGGAGACGTGTCTGCTGTCTCGGAATTTAGTGCAACCGGGCGATCGCATTCTCATTTTAGGGGGCAGTCCGATGCAAAAAGCTCGGGGAACAAATCTGCTCAAAATTCATGAGGTCGCAGCCGATTAGAGCCAAAGGTAGAAGTCCTCGCACTCCGGGTTGCACCGATAGCAGTAGCCTCCTGTCGGCGCAGCCAGCGCGTAGCACTGACTCCTGAACTCCTGTAACTCCTGCTATTTGCAATTCTTATTATTTGCCAAAACTTTCCCCAAAGATTCCACACGGTTTCCACAAACTCGGGCAAGGTTTTCCACAGTTTTCTAGAGGTTTTCCACAGGTTGTAACGAGCGGTTCGGAACTGAGGGGGTTGTTGGGGATTTCTCGGGTTGGCGGGTAAGGAGGTTCTCGATCGGCGCTAAACGTAAACTTATGTAACAAAAAGTAGCTCAAAATTCCCATTATTTCGTTCTTCGCGATCGCCCATCGCCAATTTTGCAATCTTTTGTAACATTGACAAACCTACCCCCCGATCGTCGAAAATGAAGCGACCGACCGGTGAGGGATAACTCGATTTTTCCCAAATTTTCAGATCCCGTTTACCGCAGGCTCACTCAAGATCCCCAACTCTCAGGAGGTTTGCATGAACTCCACCATCAGTATTTTGGCTGAAATCCCGGAATCTCTTCACGAATCGCTGAAAAATTACCTTGACGGTCATCCCGACTGGGATCAAGACCGAGTCTTTTCCGCAGCCCTGTCCCTGTTCTTACTCCAAAATGGCGATAGCGATACGCCAGAATCTTCCCAAAACTACCGTAGGGCTGCCAAGGTTTACCTGGAAACCCTCTTCCAATATTCAGCGTAATTTGGGGTTGGGGGTTTGTTAGTGGTTAGTGGTTAGTGGTTATTGGGGAGTTGCTAGTTGCATTCACAGTCTCCGTGTCCCCGTGTCCCCGTGTCTCCGTGTCTCCCTTCCCCTGCCCCCCTGCTCTCTCTCCCGAACGCCTCGAACATTACTCCTTCGGTGGCAGTTCGGGTTTGATATTCTCGTACGCGGGTTCGGGGGCGGGAGCTTCGAGTTCGGGGGGCAAGGCTTTTAAATCTTCGGCAGGTGCGGCAGGTGGAGCCGACTCGTAATCCCCATAGCTGGGTTCCTCGTAGTAGCTATCCGAATAGCCCCCGCCAGAACCGCCATTGTCATAATAGGGTTCTTCGGGAGGTGTGTAGCTGGGTTCCTCGTAGTATCCGGAGGATCCGCCACCGGAACTGGAACCGCCCGAATCATAAGAGTCGTAATATTGGTCTTCGGAGTAGCTCCCGTCGTTGTAGTACGTTTCGTCGTTGTAGTTGCTTTGACCTTGAGAACCTCCTTGACTCTCGGTGGAGTTGCTGTCAGTTTCCGAAGTGGGTGCTGCGGGGTAGGAGATACTACCGGGTTCGACGGGTTCGGCTTTAATAGTCCCTTCGCGACCCTCTAATTCGGGGAGTTCGGGGAATTCTCGCACGGGCATTTTCTCCGTGACTTCCGACATGAAGTCGTACCAGGTTTGAGCCGCCGTGCCGCTATTGCCGTAGGTAGGGGCATTATCGTCGTTGCCCAACCACACTCCCGTTACCAATTGGGGAATGTAGCCGACAAACCACAAGTCGCGGGATTCGTCAGAGGTTCCGGTTTTGCCAGCCACGGGACGATCGCCCAAATTGGCTGGGGTTCCCGTTCCAGACGTTACCACTTTTTCCAGCATCCAGGTGATAATGGCTACGCTGTCTTTATCGACTGCCCGTTTGGGTTTCAAGTTCTTGGCGTCGTAGAGGACTTTGCCATCGCGATCGAGAATGCGACGAATGCCGTGAGATTCGAGATATTCGCCGTTAGCGGCAAGGGTGGCGTAGGCATTGGTCAACTCCAGTAAGGTGACTTCAAACGCCCCCAGCGCCATGGAATACACGGGTTTGAGTTCGGACTTAATTCCCATCGCTTTCGCCATTTTGATGGTGGGATCGAAACCGACATCCATCAACACCTTGACAGCAATGACATTGACCGAGCGGGTGAGCGCGTCTTGCAGGTTCATCCACCCGGAATATTTTCGTCCGGCATTGAGGGGTTCGTACCCATCTACCTTTAACGGTTTATCTTCGTAACCGTCGTAGGGGGAAAATCCAGCAGCGATTGCCGTGGTATAGAGCAATCCTTTAAACGTCGATCCCGGTTGCCGCATGGCTTGGGTGGCACGGTTGAACTGGCTTTTCTCGAAGTCCGATCCGCCCACCATGGTTTTTATTTCCCCGGTACGCGGATCGACGGCGACTAACGACGCTTCCTCGAAGCCTTCGCCATATCCGTAGTTTTCCACGGCATCTCGCACCACCGCCTCTCCCAATTCCTGCCAGTCGGGATTGAGGGAGGTTTCCACCGTCAAGCCGCCTTTTTCGATTTGTTCGTCGCTGACGTGCTTTTTCAGTTCCTGTTGGATGTAGGTTGTAAAGTAGGGATGCTTGACGACCAGGCGTTTGGGCAAACTGGGATCGATCTTGATGGGAGAGCGGATGGCGGCGGCGGCGGCGGATTCGGTGATAAATCCCGCATCTGCCATGCGTTGTAAAATGACATCGCGGCGCTGTTTTGCCACCTGGGGATTTTCGATGGGGGAGTAGTTGCTGGGGGCAGCGGGCATTCCGGCGATCGTTGCCATTTCTGCTAAGGTTAGCTCGTCGAGTTCTTTGCCAAAGTACACCCACGCCGCATCGCTGACGCCATACGCCCCCGATCCCAAATACACCAAATTGAGGTAGTGTTCGAGAATGTCGTCTTTGCTGAGGTGGCTGTCGATTTTCTGGGCGAGGAGGGCTTCTTTAACTTTGCGTCCCACCGTCTGGTCTTGGGTGAGAAACACCATCCGCGCCAATTGTTGGGTGATGGTACTGCCCCCTTCGACCACATCTCGCGCCCATAAATTGGCAGTGAAGGCGCGGAGAATGGATTTGATATCAATGCCTCGATGTTGGTAAAAGCGGCGGTCTTCAGCGGCGAGAAAGGCTTCTATGAGTTGTTTGGGGGTGTCTTCCAGTTCCAGTTTTTCGTAGGTTGCAGGACCCACTTGTTGTAAGATCGTACCGTCTTCGGCTTTGACGGTAATCGTTCCCGGACGGGCGTAGGTGAGGATATCTTGAGGATCGGGCAAGCTGCGATCAATCGATCGCCACGTCAGCCAGCCCCCAGCTAACACTGCGCTCCCGCCCACCAACGCCACGATCGCGATCTGCGTTTTCCGGCTTTGACTCGACCAAGCTTCCCGTACCGAACGGGTTGCCGCTCCCACTCTTTGTTTCATCTTGGTCACCGGAGCAATTTGTTCTTCGGAAACAGACGGCGTGTCCTCCTCTTTCAGGGTTCGAGTTTCCTCGGGCAGAGAGTTCTTGTCCTCTGGCTCGGCGGGATTGGTGGGCGGCTTCTGGTACATCAGCAAATATCGGGAAGAGGAATAAGCGCGATCGGTGTCGCTGGCAAAGGGGTGTCATTCCCATTGACCGACGATCGAACCGAATCCGAAACCTGCTTTAGCAGATCTATAGGGTCGATCGCAAATGTTAACGCATATCCTATCGCGACCCGCCGTTAAATCCAACTCGATCGGGCGATCGGACTGATTAGATTTCGCTATGGGATCGCTCGAGACTGTTCTAGAAGGTAGAAAAGAGCAGGGGGGCAGTCTTGAGCGGGGGAAGCTGGGGAAGCTGGGGAGGCAGGGGAAGCAGAAAGCAATTAGCGACGAGCAATTACAAACCCCAAACCCCAAACCCCAAATGACCAATGACATTACGGAGGATCGAACTCGCCGGGAGAGGGGAAGTCCAAAACGGGTTCGTTGGCGAGTGCCTGAGTCATAAAGCTCCGCCAAACGGGGGCGACGTAGCTGCCCCCTGTGACCCCGTAGCCCAAGGGCGTGTAGTCGTCATTTCCCACCCAGACAGCGACAGATAGCTGCGGGGTGTATCCCACAAACCAGATATCCCGTTCCGAGGAAGTGGTTCCGGTTTTCCCGGCTGCCGGACGACCGATATTCGCTGCTGTTGCCGTCCCTCGGGTAATCACCCCTTGCAACACGTCGTTGAGAGAGGCAGCAGCCCAGGGGTCGAGGACGAGGCGGGGTTTGGGGGTATTGTCGAGGATGATATTGCCAGCGCTATCGGTGACTTGGGCAATAAAGGTGGTGTCGGAGTGCCATCCGGTATTGGCAAAGGTGGCAAATGCCCCGGCCATTTCCAAGGGGGTTAAATCTACCGAACCCAGAGGCAAGGAAATCACCGGATCGATCGGGCTTTTAATGCCCAAAATGCGGCAGGTTTCGATGACTTTATTCAGTCCCACTTCTTGACCGATTCTCACAGCGGGGACGTTGAGAGACGATTCCAGAGCGGTGCGAATGCTGACGGATCCGGAGAAGCCGCCGCCGTAGTTTTGTGGGGAGTAGTAGCCATCGCCGTCGGGATAGCTGACGGGGGAATCGCTAACGATCGAATCGGGTCCGTATTGCCCAGACGCAAATGCCGTGTAGTAAACGAAGGGTTTAAATGCAGAACCGGGTTGGCGAATGGCTTGGGTTGCCCGGTTGTACTGACTTTTAGTGACATCGGCACCGCCGACGAGAGCTTTGACGAAATGGGTGCGAGGATCGACAGCAACTAAGGCGATTTGTCCTTGTTCGTAATCGTAATATACCCCTTGACTGTAGAGGCGATCGTGCCATTCCTTCGCCGTTTGTTCGGCGAGTTTTTGCATATCGGTGTCGATGGTGGTTTGGACGCGCATCCCGCCTTTGAGGACGGCATCCCGACCGAAGCGATCGCTCAATTCCTGAATCACCGCATCAGTGACGTAGGGTAACTTACTGGTAGGGAACGAGGTGATTTGACCCAGCTTAATCGGCTGTTTGCGGGCAGTTTCCGCTTCGGCGGGGGTAATCCACTGAAGCTCGACCATACGACCCAGAACGGTAGCTTGTCGCTGTCGGGCGAGTTGGTAGTTGACGAAGGGGCTGTAATCTTCCGGGGCTTGGATCAATCCCGCCATCATGGCGGCTTCGCCCAAACTTAAATCTTTTGCCGACTTGTTAAAATAACTGCGAGCGGCGGTTTCTGCTCCGTAGAGGTTGTGACCCCAATAAACTTGATTGAGGTACAGCTCGAATAACTGATTTTTTTCTAAGATTTGTTCTAGGCGAATGGCGAGAACCGCTTCTGCCACCTTCCGGCTGAGGGCTTGCTGGGGAGTCAGAAATAGGTTTTTGACTAACTGCATGGTCAGGGTTGATGCCCCTTCCACCGTCGAGCCTTCTTTCCAGTTGGCAACGAATGCCCGGACGATGGCGCCGGGGTTGATGCCGTGGTGGAGGTAAAAATGGCTGTCTTCGATCGCCAGAACGGCAAGTTTGAGATTATCGGAAATTTGATTCAGGGGGACGACTTCGCGGTTGGCTTCGTCGTGAAGGCTCAGCAGCAACTTGCCTTTGATATCGTAAATATGGCTGGTTTCTGTGGGGGCGTAGCTGCGCAGCACTCGCACGTCGGGTAAATTGCGAAAACTAATCGCCAGACCGACTAACCCGCCAGCCACCACCGAACTGCCCAGCATGGCAATCCCCAGAAGCGTACCTGCCGTGACTTTACTGACCGATTGCAGGAACCGGAAAGCAGAGGCGGGGGACTCCGGTTTTCGTTGTCGAAGGGTATTGACTGACACGGTAACTTTACTTCCTCAACAGATGAAGGCAATCTGACGACAGACAGCAACACTTAGAACTGGACATACTGTAATACATTTTGACCGATACGAACGCCAGACACACCTCGTTCGACACCCCAAGTCGCGCTGCCAAACTCTAGCTGGACGAGCTATCGATACTGTTAACTTTATACTGTACTCGATCGCTCGGGCATTCTAAGCGATAATGGCAGGAATATTGCCTAGATGCCTACCGTCTCGTACTTTCATGACTACGCACTTTGATTGGTTGTCTCGGGGAACGGCGGAAATTTTCCCCGATCGCCCCGACTCCGACGATCCCACTGAAAATCTGGCTCAGTTTTTGACTCGTACCGATCGACCGTTACGGGTCAAACTGGGAATCGATCCTACGGGATCGGATTTGCACTTGGGGCATAGCATCCCAGTACGCAAGTTGCGGGCGTTTCAAGATGCCGGACATACCGCCGTTCTCATTATCGGCGATTTTACGGCGCGGATTGGCGATCCTACGGGAAAGTCGGAGGTGCGCCAACAACTGACCCCCGAACGGGTTAAAGCCAATGCCGAGACGTATTTGGAGCAAGTGCGCCCCATTCTCGATTTCGATACGCCGGGACGGTTAGAAATTCGCTATAACTCCGAGTGGCTGTCGAAGTTGGATTTGGCGGAGACGCTGGAGTTGCTGGCAACGATGACGGTGGGACAAATGCTGGCGAAGGAAGGGTTTGCCCTGCGCTACGAGGCGGGAAATCCGATTTACTTACACGAGTTTTTCTACCCCCTGATGCAAGGATACGACTCGGTGGCGATCAATGCTGATATCGAGTTGGGCGGCACGGATCAGAAGTTTAATTTGGCGGTAGGACGGGATTTACAGCGCCATTTCGGCAAGAAACCCCAGTTCGGACTGTTGTTACCCATTCTTATTGGCACGGATGGGGAGCAGAAGATGTCGAAATCGCTGAATAATTACGTGGGGTTGCGCGAAGATGCGCTGTCGATGTATTCCAAGTTGGAAAAGACGCCGGATGCCCTAATTGAGGAGTATTTCGAGCTTTTGACCGATCGCCCGTTGGATTCGCTGCCGGAAAATCCCCGAGATCGGCAGAAGATGCTGGCGATCGATATCGTTACCCAATACCACGGGGAAGCGGCGGCAAAACAAGCCCAGCAAGCGGCGATGACGTTGGTTGGCGGGTCTACGGCAAATACCGGGGATGCCGTGCCGGAGTTCTCTTTGGCGGCGATCGAGTTTCCGGCGAAGTTGTTTTACATCCTGGGAGCGAGTGGGTTGTGCGCCAGCAGCGGGGAAGGACGGCGGCAAATTCAGGGCGGTGCGGTGCGTTTGGAGGGCGATCGGGTTGTTGATGTCAATACCACTTTCGAGTCTCCGGCAGAGTTGGCAGGGAAGGTGTTACAAGTTGGGAAGAAGAAGTTCGTCCGGTTGGTTTCGTGAGGGGAGAATTAAAAATTAAAAATTAGAGGGTATCTCGAGAAATTTAGATGGGGCAGATCGGAACGAATCTTCGTTGTTTTAGCTCTCTCTCTATAAGATCGCCAAAATGGAAATCGATCGATGTGTCTTTAACCTAATCTCGCAGTGGGGTTAAAATTGATGACTGCTAGAGTGTCGCCACAAGTTCGTTGGACGATCAAGGATTTAGAGAGTTTTCCCGATAATAACAATCGATATGAAATTATTGATGGAGAACTGTTCGTGACCCGATCGCCCCATATTGCCCATCAATTTGTCGTGGGAGCCGTTTATTCAGAGTTGAGGCACGGGTCGAGTCAAAGTCAACTGGGAATGGCTGCCATTTCTCCCAGTGTGATTTTTTCCGAAGCTGATGCCGTGATTCCCGATGTTATTTGGATTAGCCCCGATCGCCTCACTCAATTACTAGATGAATTGGGTCATTTAACTGGGGCTCCAGAACTGATGGTTGAAGTGCTATCAGAATCGCTTGCCGATAAAAAACGCGATCGGGAAACGAAACTCAAGCAGTATTCTATTCAGGGTGTTATCGAATACTGGATTGTAGATCGATGGCTCAAAGCAGTTGAGGTTTATCGTCGCGAGAATGGCATTTTGAAAAAAGTGATGACTTTGCTGGCAGGAGACGAGCTAACCAGTCCTCTATTACCCGAATTTAGCTGTCGGGTGGATCGATTATTTTCTTGAAAAGTTGCCGTCCGATCGATCGGTATTGGGAAGATTCCAACCTGCTTTTACTCGCATCTTGCACCTCGATCGGTAAGACTCCGAATCTCGCTTGGAACTTAAGTTCCAGGCTAATAGCGAAAGTCTTCTGAAGAAGACTCGGACAGAATTTTAGTCCATTTCAATGGAGTTGAGCTATTAGCTTGGGGTTTAAACCCCAAGC